>DATKEJ010000001.1:0-12449 GCA_035512315.1 Rhodothermales bacterium
TAAACGAGAAACGCTAAACGGACCCCACTTCGAACCTCGAACTTCGAACCTCGAACGTCAAAGATCGAACCCGGCCCGACCGAGCGCAGCGAGGTCAACCTGGAACTTGGAACCTGGAACCTGGAACCTGGAACGTTTTGAAAGGAATATCATCAACTGACTTGGACGGCTCCCGTCTGCGAATCGCCGTCATCACCACTCGTTGGAACGAGTTCATTTGCTCCGCGCTCGAGGCCGGCGCGCTGGAGGCGCTGAAAGCATCCGGTGTCGAGCCATCGAACATCGAGACCTATAAGGTGCCGGGCGCATTCGAGCTTCCGTTGGGCGCCCGCGCGGCCGCCGACACGGGGCGGTTTGACGCCATCGTCTGTCTGGGGGCGGTAATCCAGGGCGAAACGCCGCACTTCGATTTCATTGCAGGAGAAGCCGCTCGAGGCATCATGGATGTCGGACTGGATTCAGGCATCCCGGTCACATTCGGCGTGATCACGGCCGACAACGAGGATCAAGCGCGTGAACGGGCAGGCGGCGCCAAGGGAAATAAGGGAGTCGAGGCGGCGGAGGCGGCGGTGGAGATGGCGCTGCTGCGGAGAAGACTGGACGGGATTTCGGATGCGGGGGTTGGGTTTACGCTGTAGGGTCCGAGGTTTGACGTTCGACCCTCGACGTTCTGAGAAACCTCGCATTCACCGCCACAATCACGGTAGACAACGACATCAGCGCCGCCCCCACCGCCGGCCCGAAAATAATCCCAATCGGCAGCAGCACGCCGGCGGCAACCGGGATCGCAATGATGTTGTATCCCGCCGCCCACCAGAGATTCTGGACCATCTTCGCGTAGGTCGCTCGCGACAGTTCAATGATGGTGCTTACGTCTAGCGGATTCGAGCGAACCAGAATAATGTCGGCGGTTTCGACGGCGACGTCGGTTCCGGCGCCTATGGCGATGCCGACGTCGGCCGTTGCCAAGGCAGGCGCGTCGTTCACCCCGTCTCCGGTCATGGCCACGACCAGGCCACGCTGCTGCACTTCCTTGACCTTATCTGCCTTCTGATCGGGGAGCACCTCCGCAAACACCTCATCGATTCCAACTTCGGCGGCGACCGCCTCCGCCACTTTGCGGTTGTCGCCGGTCAGCATGATGGTCTTGATGCCCATCTCCTTGAGCTTGGCGACAGCCTCCTTCGACTCGGGTCGAACGACGTCCCCCAGTGCAATGGCGCCCCGAAGCTCGCCGTCTATCAGTACAAACACCACAGTCTTGCCCTCGCCCTCGAGATCGTTGGCTCGTCCGTCGGGTACTTCGTGTCCATGTTCTTTCAAATAGCCCGGGCTCGCCACGACGACATGATGATTTTCAACGTTTGCCTCTACGCCCTTGCCTGGAATGGAGTTGAAGTCGGATGCCGAGACCGGTTTCTCGACCTCCCTGACAATGCCCGCTGCGATGGGATGCTCGCTGAATGATTCGACGGCTGCAGCCAGTTCGACGAGGCGCCCTTTGTCCATGTCGTCACCGAAGACGAGCACGTCGGTCACGCCGAAGCGACCCTCGGTGATCGTCCCGGTTTTGTCGAAGATGACGGCGGTCAGGTTGCGGGCGGCTTCGAACGCCCGGCGATCACGGATTAGGAGACCGTTGCCGGCAGCCAGCGACGTGGAAACCGCCACGACAAGGGGAACGGCCAATCCCAGCGCGTGGGGACAGGTGATCACCATCACCGTCACGGTACGCTCGAGTGCGAACACGAACTCGGCATCAGTGAACAATAGCCATCCAAGCATCGTGGCCGCGCCGCTGCCCAATGCAATGAATGTCAGCCACTTTGCCGCACGATTGGCGAGGTCCTGCGCGCGGCTGCGGGATGACTGCGCCTGGCGGACCAACTCGACCACTTGCGAGAGGAAGCTTTCGGCGCCCATTCGCTCCACCGAAACGGTGATTGATCCTTCCCCATTTATGGATCCTCCGATCACCTCGTCCCCTTTCTCTTTCTTGACGGGCACGGATTCTCCCGTCAGCATGGATTCGTTCACGGCCGATGCGCCGTCGACCACGGTGCCGTCGGCCGGGATCTTCTCGCCAGGTTTTACGATTACCCGGTCTCCCTCCGACAGCTCGTCGAGGGGAACGTCGACGACGCTCCCATCCTCCCTCAGCTTGTGCGCCTCCGACGGCATGAGCCGGGCCAGTTCTTCGAGGGCCTTCGAAGCTCCCATTACGGATCGCATCTCGATCCAGTGGCCGACGAGCATGACGTCGATTAGGGTAGCCAGCTCCCAAAAGAAGGTCTTGCCCGACACGCCGAAGACCACGGCGCTGCTGTATGCATAGGCTGTCGTGATCGCAATCGCGATCAGGGTCATCATGCCGGGTTCGCCGCCCTTGAGTTCCTTGTAGATACCGGCCAGAAACGGTTTCCCGCCATAGAAGAAGACGACGGATGACAAAGCGAACAGAGCCCAGAGATCCCCGGGGAACTGTAATGCTTCAGTCAAGCCGAGCCAATCCTGGATCATGGGTGAGAGCACCAGGATCGGGATGGTCAATGCCAAGGAGACCCAGAATCGTCTCCTGAAGTCGGCGACCATGTGGGCGTGGTGGGCGTGGTGGCCGCCGCTGTGGCCCGAGCGCGCTCCGTTACCGTTCCCTTTGCCGTGCTCGCGGGACTCGCTCTCGGCCGAGTCGGCGTTCATCGTGTGATGGTCGTGAGGATGGGACGCCTCTGCTTCTTTTTCGTGGCCGGCGTGAGGCGAATGCGCATCATCAGCGTCGTCGCTTTCCCTTTCGGAATGATTTGAGTGATTCATTTTGGTGGGGGTTAAGGCTCTGAGTTCGAGGTTCGAGGTTCGAGGTTCAAGTTCCGCCAGGGGCTGTCTCAAAAGTCAGCTGGTACGGAACACTTAGCGAGAGGGTACCGCTGAAGCCCAGGGTGACTTCCGAACCAGGGGTGACCGTCAACGCGAAGCATACACCGAACCCCGCCCGTCCTTCGTGAAGGCGACCACGTCATAATGCTGCGGGTTGTGGCCCTCCATTCCCGGAGAGCCGACCACCATGCCGGGGACGGCAAGTCCATCCGCCTTCGGACGCTCTGCGAGAAATTTCTCGATTAGATCGGCGGGCACGTGCCCTTCGAACAGGTAATCGCCGACCACGCCGACGTGACAGGATCGCATGTTCTCAGGCACCCCAAGGCGATCTTTCAGCGCGTCCGGATTCTTAGTCGTGTACGTTTTGACCGTGAAACCGTACCGCTCGACGTGCTCAATCCACTTTGAGCAGCACCCGCAGGAGGGGTTCTTGTAGACGGTCATGGTTGGAAGGCTGTCGTGAGCCGATTGCCCGTGCGACAAGGCTGGTAATACGGACACAACGAGTGCCGCTGCCATCAGATGTGTTGAAAGTCTTCTCATTGCATTGTTGGTTCTTGATGGTCTATCGAATTGGGTTCTTGGATCCCGGCTTTCGCCGGGATGACGTTCCTCGCGCGCCGTCTCTCGAGAAGCAGATACAGCGCCGGCAGTACGAGCGTCGAGGCAATCATCGCCGTCGCGACTCCCCCGACCATGGGGGCCGCAATCCGCTTCATCACGTCCGAGCCGGTCTCGGTGCCGATCATGATGGGAAGAAGCCCGAGGAACGTCGTCGCGATCGTCATTACCACCGGTCGAATCCGCAGTAGTGCCCCACGTTCGATGGAAGCCGCCGGGTCTACGTATTCCGTGGCCCCAGCCCGGTCGGCGGCAACCGCCTGACTGAGATATACCAGCATGACGACTCCTGTCTCCGCGGCCAGGCCGGCGACAGCGATGAATCCGACGCCCACAGCGATGCTCGCATCATAACCGAGGAAGGCGAGCAGCCACACTCCCCCGATGGCGGGGAATGGCAGGATTGCGAATACGAGCAATACCTCCGGCAGACTTCGGAAGTGCAGCATGAGCAGCAGGAAAATGATTGCCAGCGTCAGCGGGACCAAAAACGCCAAGCGCTTGTTCGCCCGCTGGATATACTCGAACTGCCCGCTCCAGGTCAGTGAGTAGCCCGCAGGAAGCGAAATCGATGCCGCCACCGCCTTCTGGGCCTCCGATGTGTAGGTCCCGACGTCGGTCATCGGATCGATGTCCACAAACACCCAGGCGTTTGGCCTGGCGTTTTCGCTGCGGATCATCGGAGGGCCTTCGACCAACTTGAATTCGGCAATCTGGCCGAGCGGCACGCTCGAAGTCGCCGATATGGGTACGAGAACGTTCCGCAGAGCGGGCAGGTTGTCGCGCAGCGCCCGAGGATAGCGGACATTTACCGGGTAGCGCTCGAGTCCCTCGACCGTCGTCGTCACCGTCTTCCCCCCGATCGCGGAGCTGATAACGTCCTGGACTTCCCCGGTAGTCAATCCGTATCGAGCCGCCTCCCGACGATTGATTTCTATATCCAGGAATGATCCACCCATGACGCGCTCGGCGTAGACAGACTGCGTGCCGGCGAGCGGACGGATAACTTGTTCTATTTGAGTGCCGATCTGCTCCAGGGTTCTCAGATCCGGACCGGCGACTTTAATCCCAACCGGCGTTTTGATCCCTGTTGAGAGCATGTCCGTTCGCGCTTTGATGGGCATCGTCCAGGCGTTCGTCAGCCCGGGTATCTGGATGGCGCGGTCGAGCTCTCTGACCAGCTTCTCGCGGGTCATCCCTTCTCTCCAATCCTCCTTCGGTTTCAGGATGACCGTCGTCTCGATCATCGACATTGGGGCCGGATCGGTGGCCGTTTCGGCGCGACCCACTTTTCCGAAAACACTGGCCACCTCCGGAAAGCTCGCGATGATGCGGTCCGTCTGCTGCAGAATCTCCTTGGCTTTCTGTGCCGACACGCCGGGGAGCGTGGTCGGCATGTACATGAGGTCGCCTTCGTCGAGGGGCGGCATGAATTCGGATCCGAGCTGCGGCACCGCAACGTAGACCCGGTCGAAAAGCAGGCGCTGGAGCGGAAGGATCGACGTGGCAAGGACCGCGACCGACAGGACGACGGTCAACACGGGTCTTGCAGTGGCCATTCGAATAGCCGGCCCATAGAGTGCTCGAATCGCGCGCTCCATCACACTCCTGGAGCTCGACACGCGCGCTTCGCCGACAAAAGCCATCAGGAGCGCGGGCACGAGTGTGACCGCAAGGAGCGATGCGGCAGCCATTGCAAACGTCTTCGTGAGCGCGAGTGGCCTGAATAGACGTCCTTCTGCCTGCTGGAGTGCAAAGACCGGCAGGAAGCTGATCGTTACGATGAGAAGCGAGAAGAAAAGGCTCGGCCCTACCTCGATTGCGGCGTCGAGCACCGCCCGGTGACGCTCCTCAGTCTGCAGCGGCCGTCCCAAGCGCTCTCTCGTGCGCTCGAGGTGGCGGTGCGCATTTTCCACGAGCACGATAGAGGCGTCGACCATGACGCCAATTGCGATGGCGATGCCGCCCAGGCTCATGATGTTGGCGTTAATGTCGAGCATGTTCATCACGAGCAGGGCCATGAGGATGCCGACCGGGATGCTGATCAGTGCGACAAAGGCGCTTCTGAAATGGAGCAGAAACACCAGCACGACCAGCGCAACGACAAGCATCTCCTGCCAGAGTTTGGTGACCAACGTGGCGATCGACTCGTTGATCAGTATCGACCGATCGTACTCGGTGATGATCTGCACGCCGCTCGGAAGTCCCCGCTGGACTTCCTCGATTCTGGCCTTGACGGTTTCGATAACCGCCTTGGCGTTTCCGCCCGAGCGCATCACGACGATCCCGCCGACTACTTCTCCCTCACCGTTCTTGTCTGCGATCCCTCGTCGGATATCCGGCCCGAGTTGCACTCTGGCAACGTCGCCGACGGTCACCGTGGTGCCCGTCCCGGGCGCCTTCAGCGGCACGCTGCGGATGTCGTCGACTCCCTTCAGATAGCCCTTCCCTCTGACAATGAATTCGCGCTCTCCCAACTCGAGCAGACGGCCGCCCACATCCTGATTACTGTTCCGGATCGACTCGCGAACGACTGAGATCGGAATGCCATATGCCGACAATCGCTGCGGGTCCACGATCACCTGATACTGGCGCTGAAACCCACCTATTGTCGCCACCTCGGAAACGCCTTCCAGCGACTGAAGCTCGTAGCGAATGAAGAAATCCTGGAAGGCCCGCAGCTCGGCCAGGTCATACTGACCCGTCGTGTCGACGACCGAGTAGGCGAAGACCCAGCCGACTCCGGTGGCGTCGGGCCCCAAAGCGGGACGTACGTCAGGGGGCAGTTGAGTCGAAACGAAGTTCAGGTACTCCAGCACGCGGCTGCGAGCCCAGTACAGGTCGGTGCCATCTTCGAAAATGACGTACACGAACGAGGTCCCGAACATGGAATAACCGCGGACGGTTTTGGCATGCGGAACGGCGAGCATGGCGGTGGATAGCGGGTACGTGACCTGCTCTTCGACGATATTCGGACCCTGCCCCGGAAAATCCGTCTTTACGATGACCTGAACGTCAGACAGGTCAGGAATCGCGTCGACAGGCGTATTCAGCGTAACCCATACCGCGGCAACGGTGATCAGCGCGGTAAGCAGAAGGACGATCTGCCTGTTAACCGCACTCCATTCAATTATGAATTTCAGCATCATCGTTGTGGTTGGGCATTCCCGGCCGGCGCAGTCGAATCTTCCATCGGCTGCGTGTCGTGGTTCATCGCGGGTTCAGGGACCGCCCCGTGCCCGCGATGGTCCATGGATTGATGGATGTCCCTCTGGCCGTCGCTCGCGCCAGGCGTAGTTAGGGCCTCAACGGCACTCTTGAGGCGCGCCTCCGAGTCGATCAGGAATTGCGCCCTGACGACGATGTGTTCCCCACCTTCGAGCCCATCGAGGATTTGCACCAGATCATCTGCCTGGGCACCCGTTTTGACCTCCACCGGGAGAAACCGGCCCTCGCCCAGCGATCGAATCACGGTCGCGCGTTCACCTGTTCGGATGATGGCCTCGTCGGGGACGACCGGAGTGCGCTCCAGTTCTCTTCCAGACAGGTACACCGTGGCAAACATTCCGGGCTTCAGCACGGAGGCGTCGAGGCGCGGAAGGATGATCCTGGCGCGCGCCGTACGGGTTTCCGACTCCATCATGTAGTAGATGTGGTCGATGCGGCCCTCGAGAGGACGTCCGGGTCGATAAGGAAGCTCGATACGGGCTGCGGCACCGTTGAATATCCAAGGAAGGTCCTGCTCATAGATGTCGGCCATGAGCCAGATTCGGGAGATGTCCATGATATCCATCAAGGGCTCTCCTGCCATCGCGCGCTGGCCTTCCACCACGCTCTTGTTCATAACCTCTCCGGACGCCGGGGCATAGAACGTCATCGTTCGCGCCGGCGTCCCTCGCCCTTCAAGCGCCTCGATCTGACTGGGGCGGAGGTCCCAGTTCAGCAGCCTCCGCCTCGCGGCCTCCAGCAGTCGCTCGTTCTCTTCACGCAGCGCCTGCGACTTTGCAGCCTTCAGGCTATTGAGCGCCAGGAGATACTCGTCTTGGGTAGAGACCAGCTGGGGACTGTAGAGATCGAATAGCGGCTCGCCTTCCTGAACGATCGAGCCTTCATAGTCGACGTAAAGCTTCTCAACCCATCCGTCGATCTTAAGGGAGACCGTATGGGCTCCCTGCTCGTCCATCTCGAAACGCCCGGTCGTGCGAATCGTGCGTCGCAGCGACATGACCTCGACGCGCGCCGTTCGCACGCCGACGTTTTGAACGATTGTCGGATCGATCGAAATGGTCCCGGGTGCGCCCTGTCCGTCGTCGGGATAAACCGGCACCAGATCCATCCCCATGCGAGACTTGCCGGGCGCGTCGTAGCGTTCGTTCGGATCCATCGGAGCGCGCCAGTAGAGAATCTCGCGCTCGCCATCCTCCTGCATCGACATGCTTGTGGAAGTGGCCATCGCGCCGGCGGAATCGGCGTTCTTCTCGGAGTCATCCTTACCCGATCTTCCGAGCAGGTATCCACCTAACGTGCCGCCGATCACGAGGGCCGCGATGAGCCAGGTGTAAGGTCGTCGTGATGACTTTGAACTAATCATTGTCCGTCACCTGTCTGATTTAGGATGGGGATCTGGCGGACGCTCTCAATCCCTACCGTTCGTTCGAGCCTCGTAACCGCCTTCAGGTAGGCAACATGGGTTTCGATCTCTGAAGTCTGGAGGTTGAAGAGCGTTCGCTCGGCATCGAGCAAATCGAGGAAAGCAGCTCGGCCGTTGGTGTAGTCGTTCAGCGTCACTCTGAGGGTCGTCTCCGCCCTCGGCACCAGGCCGGTCTCGATCAAATCGAGCTGCTCCTGCAGGCGGTCGAGGCGTTGTGTGATGCCCGAAAGTTGGGACGCGATGCGGCGCTCGAGGTCTGTGCGCCTCGCTCCCACTCCTGTCCGGTGGAGACGCGCCGCGTCCATTTCAGCTGAGTAAGCGCGTCGATTTAGAGGAATTTTGACCATCGCGCCTACGGCGAACGCGTCCCTTCCGTCGGCTGTCGGCATCACGTTAGACGCCGCCATATCGAAGTAGGTGGCATTCAGACCGAACTCCGGATACCGGGAACGGCCCGCCAGCTCGAAACGCGCGCCGGCTTGGCTCTCCTCGGATCTGAGGGCGTCCAGCTCGGATCGCGTGCGAACGGCCAGCGCCGCCAGGTTCGCCGAACGCCAGAGCACTGGATCAGGCCGATGGATGGAGGCCTCCGTCGCGATGCCGGAAGGTAAGTCGGTGCCGATGACTCCCTCGAGCTTCGCGATCGCTTCATCGCGGTCGGCCTCCAGTTGGATTCGGAGGCGCGACAGGTTGGCGCGCTCGAGTTGTGCCTTCAATACCGCCTGCTGCATGCCGGTGCCCACCGCATACTGCGCCAGTGCGACGTCCTCGAACTGCAGCAGCTGATCCTCGAATCGCGAAACAAGGCGGTCGAAAAGCTCCGCGCGGTGCACATCGTAATAGGCATTTTTTGCCTCCAGCACGAGGTCAGCCAGGAAAGAGGCCGACTTAGACCTTTCGATATCGGCTCCCAGATCGGCGATCGCTTTGCGCCGGCTCGTCGTGCCCGGCAGCGGAATCATCTGCTCTACTCGGAGCTGCGATCGCTGCGATCCCCTCGCAGTCAGGATCGGCTCGGGCTGATACGTCACGGCGACGCGCGGCTCCGGAAGCGAGGAAATCGCCCGGCGTTTGGCCTCCTCTCTTTGAACAGCGGCCCTGGCCGCCTCGAGACCGGCGTTACGCGCTTTGACCGACTCGATCACGAGATCGAGTGTCAAGGTGTCTCCGAATGCCGGTAGCACTTCTTGACCGTAGGTTCGGAGCGGCAGGAAAACGGTTGACAGCAGCACCGAAACGGCACTCCATCGCACCATCGAGTTCTTCATGTTGGTCGTTCTTTCTGATCCGTTGGGACGCAAGCTCTGGGTTACCCTCTCTCGCTATGAGAGGGCGCTCGCGGGATCAGATCAGAAACGACGAAAACATGACCGGCCGATCGATCGACCGAATGATGGGTGGCGGTAAGATAGGAACCTCTGCGCCTACGCCAGGCAGAGACGGGTAACCGGCCGCGGGCGATTGCGCCAGGGAGAGCACAATGGATTCAGACTCGACTCTCTTGCTGTCGCGAGCCGGAAGCGTAAAGACCGTCGGGCTCGATTCGCCGCAGCAGGAAATCCACCCAGATCCGTCCGCAGGCATGACGCGGACGCCATCGGTCATCCCGCCGTGACAATCCATCGCCATCTCAACCGGCGTGTGGCCGAAGACGCACGGGATGTGCTCGAACGGGACGAACTGAAGGACGAAGAGCAGCGAGAGAAGCACCGGAAGATTCGCTATGCCGGAGAACGCCGGCCTCGCCGTTCGCCCCGATCGATCATCGCGAATATGATGGTTTGCTCTCGTCATCCGTCTGGTCGCGTGGAATTTCAGATGCAATAATACAACCGGCCGCGCGATAGGGTTTCGGGCAAATCGCGACTGGGACTGTGCGGTGATCCCCCACAAGACGTCCGGGGTCCGTGGTCCGGAAGTCAGCAGGAGGGCGCACTCGCGTCGGTGTCCGGCAAGCCACCGGCCGACGAGATGATTCGGAATCTGAACGCGGCCTACTCCGTGGGCCAACACGGGCGGTACATCAGGACGCGGGCTACGGCATCCGGCAGATCGTGGATGTCGCGCTCAAGGCGCTGTCACCGAGCGGTCGCCCTGCGGCCGCGGGTTCCCAGCACCCGAAGCCAGTGCAATCGCATGTTTACCACTTATTACGGTACGTGCACGGCTATCGCTACGCCGGATTTGTTTCGCGCCCCGGCAGCGCCTAATTTTGTTTTGGTGCGGCATGGATCGTCGCCCGTCGGCCCGCCGCCCGAATTGTTCTACTGACATACAAACTCGTGAGAACGATGGAGCCCTTCTTCAACGACCTTCAAACCACTCTCGGCCCCCTGTGGCCGGTCCTCGTCTTCGTCCTCATCGTCGTCGTCGGCTATGTCGTAGCGAAGGTTCTCGAGCGTCTCACGATGAGCGGCCTTCGTAAGACGACTCTCGACGACCGCCTGGCCGAGCAATTCTCGAGCGATCAGACGTCCGTCTCGTTGGAGAAGCTCGGAGGGCGGATTGTATTCTGGCTGGTGATGGTCTTTGCATTCATCGTCGCTTTCGAGGCAGTCAACCTCGGTGCGATCAGCGACTCCCTCGGCGTCTTCGTCGATCGGATTCTGGCCTTCATCCCCAATCTCATCGGCGCCGCCCTCCTCGCGCTGGTGGCCTTTATCGTGGCCTCCGTGCTGCGCATAATTTCCCGCAAGGCCCTCGTCGCGGCCGACATCGATGAACGCGTTCGACGAGCGGGCCGCGACGAGGACACCGAAACGCATGCCGTCTCGGCGGCCCGCGCTCCGGAGACAGGCTCGAGTTCGTCGCAGACGCCAGAATCGGGTGCGCAACCTTCGGAGAGGACGTCGATCTCCAAGAATCTCAGTGACGCGGTCTTTTACTTCGTCCTCCTAATCTTCCTTCCTGCCATTCTCGACGTTCTGCGGCTCGGCGGTATCCTCGTCCCCGTTGAGGATCTCGTCAACGAGATCCTCGCCTTCCTGCCGAACCTGCTACTGGCTGCGATCATTCTGGTAGTGGGATGGTTCGTGGCGAAGGTCATACGCAACATCGTAACGAATCTCGCCGCCGCCGCCGGGGCCGACCGGCTGAGCGAGCGCATCGGCCTCAGCCAGATGACGGGACGTACGCGGCTGAGCCGTATCATCGGCCTCGTGGTCTATATCCTCGTGCTGGTGCCCGTAATCGTGGCCGCCCTGAACGCCCTCCAGGTCGAGGCCGTGACGGGACCGGCGAGCCAGATGCTCGCACAGTTCCTCGACGCCGTTCCACGCATCTTCGTGGCGACGCTCATCCTCGTCATTGCGTACGTCGTGGGACGACTCGTCGCGTCGCTCGTGGCGAACCTCCTTTCAGGCGTCGGCTTCAACCGGATCTTCCAGACAATGGGCTTCCGGTCGAGTCAGGCAGAGTCTGTCACGGCGAGAGGCGGGGACGGGGAACCCGAGCGGATGAGCATGGACACCCGGACCCCCGCCGGCATAGTCGGCATCATCATTCTTGTCGGCGTGATGCTCTTTGCAGCCACGGAGGCGGCGAACGCGCTCGACCTGGAGGCCCTCGCCACCCTCATCGCTGGTTTCACCGTCCTTGTGGGCAGGATTCTTCTCGGACTGGTCATCTTCGGCATCGGCCTCTATCTGGCCAACCTGGCCTACGCGGCCGTGAAGCAGAGCGATACGAGCCAGGCCACGGCCCTCGCCTTCGGCGCGCGCGTCTCGATCATCGTCCTCGCTGCGGCGATGGGCCTGCGTCAGATGGGACTGGCGGACTCAATCATCGACCTCGCCTTCGGCCTCACGCTCGGGGCCATCGCCGTCGCTGCTGCGCTGGCCTTTGGGCTGGGCGGCAGAGAAGTGGCGCGAGAGCAGCTGGAACGGCTTCGAAGTCGCGCTGAGCTCGGCGCGGTAACCCCGCCGAGTAGCTCCCAACCCGATCGGCCGTCTGCCAGGGCGCCGCACGAGGGGCACGCCGACTCGGAAGACTGACAAGGCCGACCCGAAATCCGAGAGCCTTCGTTCCTAGCGCCAATCCAAAGCCGTCTCTTCCCCGGCACTCCCGAAAACCACGGGGCTACCGAAGGCAGCCCAAGGTGATCGCTTGAGGAAGCGACTCGCCGGTCGGCCGCCAATTTGAGCGTGAGCGCTTTTGAAATGGTAAGTCAATCGTCGCCGCCTCCTGATCGGTGACGTGATGCAGATAATCAAGACGGGTACCCCCATGACAGCGAAAACGATTCCGCGCAACTCAGTTCTTGCTCTGCTTGCGAATGACAGAGCACGTTAGGCATGACTAGCAC
>DATKEJ010000002.1:0-10711 GCA_035512315.1 Rhodothermales bacterium
GGTCTGATAAGGTCGCTTCCGTACGGTCGGCGGCAAATGCAGTTGTCCCCGTCTCGAGCGCGTCGACTGCCCGTTGCAGCGCTTCATAGGATGGAATGATGACGGCGCGACCAAAATTGTCGAGCATGAGCGCACGATCGAACTCGTCATCAGGCGGATCGGTCGTAGACGGGCTACCGCTGCACGACAGCAACAGAACGGAACAGACGACAAGGAGGATCGTCGCGTGCCGGGAGCTCTTCAAGAACATACAGCTACGAGGGTGCACGATCACCTAGAGGTCATTCTGGACAGAAGCCAGCTTGGAGTAAGTGCCGACGAGGGTGGCCTTGGCCTTGTTCAAACCAGCCGGCGTGACGTCCCAGAAATTCCCATCCGCTCCAAAATCCACGATCTGGATCTCATTGACCTGGGCAAGCGTGATCGACCTCCTCGGACTGTACCGGAGGGAATTCACAAACGCCCACGCCTCAGACAGAGTATGTAGAGCCTCTCCTGTCTTACCGGCGTCCAGATGTCCCAACGTGTCGTTGATATAGTGAACCGCGGTCGCGGCTGCCACCAACTCGAGGTATTCGTACAGGATATCGCGTTGGTCATTCTTTGAAATTGGGTCATTGTTGACGATTGCAGTTCGACCTTCCTTGAAGGCATCCATTATGATCGAGTTGGTCCCGAGTTGGCCGCCCCCTACGTTCTCGACCACGTTAGAGTAGTTGGTCCAGAATCGAAGCTCGCCCTTTCTCGCTTCCGGCCACTGTGAAGTGAAATCCAGGGGCGGATTCCAGTAGCCGAAGGCCTCATCCCAGTGGTGTTCCATCGGCGTATAGCTCTCGCCTGGTGCAGGCTCCACATTCTCCACCAACTCACCGATGCGGTTATCCGTGAGATAGGCATTGAAGATCTGGCTATAGAACACCGCACCCATCAGCCCCTTCTCAATCAGCTGCGTAAATTCGCGACCTTTTTCGTCGACCAGGATGGTTTTCCCGTTGTCTTCGCGGGCGATCAGCCCGGCCGTTCCTTTTGAGGCACTTGTACCGGAGTTTCCGTTTCCGCTGGCCGCGGCCGCACTCGCAAACAGGTTCTCGAACAGCCTGTCGTCGAGATCCGGAGCGAAGGTCTTGTCTTTCAACTGTCTGTCCGAGGTGAACGAGAAGCGACCGCCCCCGTTGCCCCCGGTATTCGCGAACATGTCGAGGAGTACTTGTTCGGACATTTGCCCTCCCGCATCCCCGGTCGTCAGATACGCCTTCATTTCTTGGACCATATTGAGCCGATCGTTCTGTCCGGAGTGGGAGACCGTCGACTCTCCGTTCCGCGTGAAGGAGTAGGTCTCCGGCGTATCGATCAATCTCACGGTCGTTACGGTCGCCGTGATGTCCGACTTCTCATCGTCATTATCGGTCAAAGTGAACAGGAGGGAATACTGGGTACCTAGGACGGAGGACGCCGGGATGGCGAATTCGTACGTCAACACCTGTTCGGTCGCCCCCGTGTTCACCTGCACCGGCTGCGGAGAGCCGCCGTTGACCGCAACCGTGAGGGACTGTATCCCGGCCTCCGCCTCAAGGTTCAAAACAATCTCAGTACTCGTGCCTCTTCCTCCTGTTACGGCCAGTGATTCTCCTCCGATGCCCGGTAGATCAGGGTCGCTGCTGTTGCTGTCGCAGCCGCCGGTTATTGCGGCACACAGGAAAAGAAAGACGTAGAAAAGCTGGCCAAACGACTTGCCGCGCATCGCACTCATCCGTTATGATCAGAAAGGCAACGAACACGACTCACAGTGATCAGCAAGTGTGTCATGCCTCGCGCTTGGAGTTAATTTAGACTGAATCTAAATATAAGCTCCCATCGAGCGCAACCCGGGAATCCAAATTCAACAATCATTCGGAAGAGGAGCTATTAGCGACCCTCAAAAAGTGCCGGCGTGCCCGACTTCGACGTCGTCGCCCCAATGCGTTATCGGGCTTTCCTAGCTCTCAAGCAGGGCGCGTATCACATCCACTGGTGACACGCCGTCTGCCTCGGCATTGAAATTCGTCACTATGCGGTGTCTGAGCACGGGAATAGAAATCGATCGAACGTCATCAATGACCGGCGTCAGACGCCCATCGAGCAGCGCAATGGCCTTTGCGCCAAGAATGAGGTACTGTGAGGCGCGCGGACCGGCGCCCCAACTCAGGTAGTCCTTGACGATCCTCGGCGCGTCCTCCTGCACCGGGCGGGTTTTCGACACAAGGTTGACGGCATAATTAATCACATTGTCCGCGACGGGTACCTGCCGCACGAGTTCCTGGTAGGAGCAGATGTCCTCTGAGGAGACGACATGCCGCACCGTAGTCTGCTGAGGGCTTGTCGTGCTGCGAACGATCTCGACTTCGTCGGCGAATGACGGGTAATCTAGCCAGAGGTTCAACATAAACCGATCGAGTTGCGCCTCAGGCAGAGGATAAGTGCCCTCCTGCTCGATGGGGTTTTGGGTGGCCAGCACGAAGAACGGCTCCTCGAGACGATACGTGTGGCCGGCCGCAGTGACGTGATGCTCCTGCATCGCTTCGAGAAGTGCCGCCTGCGTCTTTGGCGGCGTCCGATTAATTTCGTCGGCAAGAATCACGTTCGCGAAAATGGGCCCGTGTAGAAACTTGAACGCGCGTTTTCCGGTCTGCCGATCCTCCTCGAGAATCTCGGTTCCCGTGATGTCACTCGGCATCAGATCGGGAGTGAACTGAATCCGGGAGAAACTAAGGTCCATTGCATCCGACAGGGTCCTGATCAGAAGAGTCTTCGCCAGACCCGGTACGCCGATGAGCAAGCAGTGTCCGCGTGAAAGCATCGCAACGAAGAGCTGGCGGATGATGGGCTCCTGCCCGATGATGACCTTGCCAATTTCACTCCTCAGCCGCGCATACGCCTGCTGGACCTTCTCGGCTTGCTCAATGGTATCTCGCGCGGATGCTTCCTGCATGGACCTCCTTGATTCAATTGACGACAAGACTATACGTCCGGCGATCGGAAAAGGTTATCGGAAGCTGGAGGTCAATTCCTCGGCGCCGGCGACTCGCATTTCGATGTGTACCGACTGCTTCAGCCTGCGGAGCCACGCCTCCATCTCCGTTGCCCGTTTCTCCTGGAGCACGAGTTGCTCGATACGGTCGTAGTCTTCGGCGAGGCTGACGGAGTGGGGTGGGACGCGGTCCTGCAGCCACACGATGTGCCAACCGTCGCGTCCGTCCAGCAGCTCGAACTTTGCGGGTTCGCTGATTTCGCCGACCTCGAGCTGGTTGATGGTTTGCTGCCACGACTGACTCAGGGCCGACAGAACGAGATCGCGATCGTCTGACCGGGGATCGCTAACGAACCCGCCTCTATTTGCACTCCGAGGCTCCTCCGACAGCCGCCTTGCCAGGCGCTCGAAAGGAACGTTGAGATTCACCACCGAATCCCGAGCAGCAACCAGCACGTCGATGGCGGGCTGCGGATCGACGCGGCTGTTGTCGATCTTGATGAGGATGTGATTGAAGTCGACCATGTCGCCCGTGCGTTGATTGAGGCGCATGAAATGCAGGCCGTAATCGGTGTCAAACACCTGAGATAGCTGGCCCGGCTCGAGGTTGGCCGCAATAGCGCCGAATTCAGGGACGAGTTCTGACAATCTGATGTTCTCGTAGCGCCCACCGTTTTCGGCCGAACCCGGGTCGTCGGAGAACACGGCAAGCTCCTCGATCGTCGCGCCACCGCTCGCCACCGAGTCACGAAGCGTCGAGATGATGTCGAGCGCTTCCTGGCGCGCCCCTGGATCAGGCTCGGGCAGTCTCACAATGTGGGCAACACGAACGATTTCGGGCAATTCCGGAAGTGAATCCTGCGGAATGCGGTTGAACCACGATCGGACCTCGCTTGGAGTCACTTTGACGCCCTGCATGTATTGGCGCTGGAATTCCGAGGTCAACATCTGCTCACGCACAGCCGGCGTGAGCTCGGCCTTGATCTCCGCGACCGTCTTGCCGTAAGCCTCCTCCAATCGCTGCCGTCCGCCTGCCTGTGCGGTCAACCGATCAATCCGAGCATCGACCTCCTGCGACGTCTGCTCCGGCGCAATCTGGATCGTCGTGTCTTTCTTTGCATGGGCCAACAGGATTTTCTGATTCACCAGCTCACCCAGTGCGTCGAGCCATAGTCGGTCTGTCAGAGGAGCCTGCTGCTGCTGGACCACTCCGAGCACCAGGGCGTTCACGTCAGACCGGAGGATGATCTCCCCATCGACGACGGCCACTATTTCATCGAGAACCTGCTCCTGTTGTGAGTGCGCCTGTCCGACGAAGCTCAACACGAGCGCGCACATCGTGAACAGGAATGTCCCGACTCGGTTCACAATCTGGAGCTTCGGGTCCAATGGGCTGTGCTTCATAAGAAAGGTTTCCGCCTGATCGATTCGCAAGGCCGATGCGGTCACGGTTCGCCGTTTGTGGATGACGCGCCTCTTATTCCGGCGACCGCGCGCGCACCTCCAACCGTCCGCGGGCGAGTGCGCTGTTTCGGAGACCTTCAACCTGATCCAGGTACATCTGTTTCCTCTTGTCGATGAGCAATCTGTTCCCGATGTCATCTGTTACCCACTCGAGCCGAGGGTTGGTGCCGGGCGGTACGCGATCGACGAGACGGATCACGTGATACATATCGTCGATCTCTATGATCGGAGTCGACTGGCCGGGCAAGAGCCTTGCGATGGATTCAGCCAGAGAGGGGATATTCCGGAAAAGTCGACTCTCCGGGAAGTAGTTCAGTGAAAGTGCCAGGCAAACGTCGGGGTCTGCCGCGGCTGCCTCGACAAACGAGCGCCAGGTGGAATCCGGCACGGAGGATCTGTCGAGCGTGTCGAGAACCGCGACGGCCAGCACGGCGGCCGCTGAATCATGCGTCGACAAGTACCGGATTCGCAAGAATGATTCGCGCAGCGTCAGATTTTCGATATTGCGCTCAAAATAGGAACGAATCTCGCGCTCGGTCGGCGCTTCGACCTCTCTGTACATCCGGCTGACGAGCGTGCCGATCAGCACGGACCTTTCGCTTTCCTCCATCCGCCTTCGGACGTCGGGATCTTCCTGCAGATTGCGCTGACGGGCCTCCTGAGCAAGCAGTTCGTCGGTTATCCACCTGTCAATGAACTGTTCCGCCGCGTGGGCCGTGTCAAGACCCGCAGGGAGACTTGATAGCGCAAGCTCGAGATCGTCAGGAAGCAGGTACGAGTCACCCACTCTTGCAAGGAACTCGCCGTCCTGATGGGATTCGCCGCACGCCGCGAGCAGACAAACTGACCACAGGGCAACCGCTCGAATCGACGCCGTCATGACGATCTCAGTGCTCGATGTTACCCGCCCGTGCTCATGATGCCGTAATCCGACCTACGAAACGCGAAGCGCAGATTCTCGGGGTACAGGTCGACGTCGTATTTGGTACGAAGTCTTGCGAGCCAAGTCTCTTCGAGGCGGGACTGGTAGGCCGTAACGATGTCTGCCCGTGCCTCCTTGAACGTCTTCCGACGTGGTGCTTCGATACCGTCGAGAGCAAACAGCATGAAACCGCGTCGATATTGAGTCGGTGCAGAGGTCTCACCCGGCTCGAGGCTCAACGCGGCGTCATAAATTGAGCTCGTCGAATCGGAAACGAAGGTCGTGTCGACTCGGAAACCTTCCTCGCCGACCAAACCAGCCCAGTTCGTCGTGTCGTTCGGATTCCAGCGGGCAGCGATTTCCTTCAGTGTGGAGTCGGAGCTCGAATAGAAGCTGATGACCCGCTTTCTGGCCGGGAACCGGTAGCTCTCGGCATTCGCCTCGTACATCTTCATCAGTCCGACCGTGTCGGTATTGGCCCGATTCCAGACGGAATCTTCCATGATCCGAAAGAGGACGATCCCGTCCCGATACTCGTTCATGAGATCCCTGAAATCGGGATCGGTCTCTTCCAGCTTCGAGGCGGCGACCTCGATTGCCCGCTCAGTGAGCATCCTGTCCAGCGTCGCCACAGTCTCCGCAAAATCGAAGCTGCTTGGAGCGGACTCGCGCCGACTGTTGCCGAACTCGAGGAAATCCTCCAACGTGAACTCGTGACCGCCCATGGTCGCCAGCACTGTGCTCTTCTGCTCATCGGTCCATTGCTCCAAGGCGAGCGCGAATAGCGTAGAGTCTGGCGAGAAGCCGGACGTCAAATTGGCCAAGGCAGTCGTGTCGATTTTGGGATTGAGCTCGCCCTTAAGGCGCAGGGTCAGGGCCCCGTGCGCTTCCTGGAAACGAGGCAGACGCTGAACCTGAGCCTTTACGTCATCATACGCTTCCTCGAACGCGGGCAATTCGCCGACCTCAAGCAACTTAATAAGGTGATATCCGAAACGGCTGCGAACGGGCGCCGAAACGTCGCCCACTTTTTCGAGCGAGTAGGCGGCTTCCTCAAACGGCGCAACCATTCGACCTCTGCCAAAAAAACCGAGTTCGCCGCCCTGCGGGGCACTGCCCTGATCGTCCGAATAGTCAAAGGCCAAATCGGCAAATTCCACACCCTCGTCGAGCTTCGCCATAATCTCACTCACCTTGGCGAGCGCCTCGACAGTATCGTCCTCCGTCGCTCGAATGAGGATGTGAGCGGCCCGAATGTCGGGAGACCGATCTCCGCGGGAATGCACCTGGAGGACATGGTAGCCGAACCGTGTTCGGAAAATCTCCGACATGGAGTCCACAGGCGTATTGTAAGCCCGATCCTCGAATGCCTTGATCATGCGTCCACCGGTGAAAACTCCGAGATGACCACTGTTTCTCACTGCGGAGGGATCGTCCGAATTGCGGGCCGCGATGTCGGCAAACGAAGCGCCGGCCGCCACTGAGTCTCTCAGCGTCTTAATTCGCTGGTAGGCGGCGAGCGTGTCATCTGGCGTTCCCTCACCCTCGACCCTCACGAGAATGTGACTGGCACTGATTTCCTCCTGCTGGCGTTGATACACTTCCCTCACGAGGTCATCGACGATTTCCTGATCCACCAGGTAAGGACCGGAAAGCTGCTTCTTGTACTCCTCGATCTCGGCCATGAGGGCGGGATCGCGATCCAACCCATTTGCCTTGGCCTCGGTGACCTTGAGCCTGAAATCCACGTACCGCGTGAGGAAATCCTCATAGTCGGCAAGCGAGTCCTTCATCGCGGCATCGCGTCCGCCCACGCTCCTGGCGTATCGATCCTCAAACTCAGACACCGTCAGCTGCTGTCCCGCGAACCGGGCGACGATATGCGGATTGACCGCATCCGTGGTCGCCGGCTTCGTCCCGCCGCAACCTGAAATGAATGACGCCAAACCGCTGCCAACGCAGATCCATACGATTGAATGCCACCTTACTTTCGTCATGAGAGCTCTCTTTTGATCTCGATTCCTAATCTTGATGTAGCCTATGAGTTTAATTGCCATCGGCAGCCTTGTGCAATCTCTTAACCGCTTTTTGATCAAGTCGGGAGGACATTACCGGGACCCAGGTCGTTCGACGTGTGCTATTTTGATCAGATTGAGGCCTCGGGACAGCAATACAACTGGAAAGAATGGAGCTGGAAAAAGAAGTAAGGGTAAGATTCGCTCCGAGTCCGACCGGACTGCTGCATATCGGCGGCCTGCGTACGGCGCTATACAATTTTGTGTTTGCCCGGCAGCAAAAGGGCAGGTTCATCCTGCGCATTGAAGACACTGACCGGGAGCGATACCACGAGGAAGCGGAGAAGAACATCCTCGACGCGCTCCAATGGGCCGGTCTAGGTTACGATGAGGGTCCGCTCGTAGGCGGTCCCCACGCACCATACTACCAGTCGCAACGCGGAGATTCATACCGAGACGCCGCCGAGCGATTAATTCAGGACGGTCATGCCTATTACGCGTTCGATACACACGACGAGCTTGAGCAAATGAGAACGCGCCTTCTGAAGGCCGGAAATCCCTCTCCTCGATACGATGCGATCACCCGCATGAGCATGCGGAACTCAATAACACTTCCCTCACAGGAAGTTGACAGGCTGCTCGCAGAGGGTGCGCCGCACGTCATCCGGCTGAAGGTCCCTCGACGCGAAACCGTTCGTTTCCAGGACCTGATTCGCGGATGGGTATCTTTCGAATCGCAGGGGATCGACGACCAGGTACTCCTGAAGTCGGACGGCATGCCGACCTACCATCTTGCGAACGTCGTCGACGATTACGACATGGGGATCAGTCACGTAATCAGGGGAGAGGAGTGGCTTTCGTCGACGCCGAAACACATCCTCATGTATGAGTATCTCGGTTGGACTGCGCCGAAGCTGGCGCACCTTCCGCTCATCCTCAGCCCGGCCGGAGGCAAGCTCTCCAAGCGAAACGCAGACGAGCTCGGCATCCCTGTTTCTGTCGAACAGTACAGGGATGCGGGCTACGAGCCAGAAGCGCTGCTCAACTTTCTCGCGCTGCTCGGCTGGAATCCAGGTGACGACCGGGAGATTTTCAGCCTCGACGAGCTGGTGGAAACGTTTTCTCTCGAGCGCATCGGATCCAGTGGAATACAGTTCAATCTCGACAAACTTCGCTGGTTCAACCAGCAGTACCTGCGCTCGAAGCCGCCAAAGGATCTGGCCGGCCCGCTGCTCAAGCACGTCATGGACCAGCACCCGGACGTGCCCGAGTCCTACGTCGTCAGCGTCGTCTCGCTGCTTCAGGACCGAATTACGCTGCGGGACGACCTTATCAATTTGAGCGCCTACTTTTTCGATGATCCGGCGCAATACGACACCGACGCCGTTGCAAGGCTCAAGCCTGAAGCGCCGGACCATTTGACGGCGCTCGCCCATACGCTCGAACGTACCGCCGAGGTGCTCTCGGCTGCCGACGCCGAATCCGTGATGCATGAGACAGCCGAAGGCTTGGGCGTCAAACCGGGTGCTCTGATGTTTCCGGCACGACTGGCTGTGACCGGCATGACGGTCGGACCCGCGCTGTTCGATTCCATGGCACTCATCGGTCGCGCGGCTTGTCTCAGGCGCATTCGGAGGGCCGCCGCCAGATTCCAAGAGTACATACACGCCAACTGACGCCTAGGTATGCAGAAGCCCCGCGATGAGCCGGATCCGCACAGGGAGTCCATCGGTGTAACCGACAGCGGTATTCCGGTCGACGCTGTATTCGATCTGACCCCACCGGCAGACGATCTGGACTGTCCACCGCCGGGTGTTTACCCGTTCACAAGGGGCATCTATCAGGAGATGTACCGTGAACGTCTCTGGACCATGCGCCAGTACTCCGGCTTTGCGACCGCCGAAGAGTCGAACTCCAGATATCGATACCTGCTGAGTCAAGGAGTCAGGGGACTGTCCGTCGCATTCGATCTGCCGACCCAGATCGGATACGACTCCGACGACCCGATGGCTGAGGGCGAAGTCGGGAAGGCTGGAGTGGCGATCGACTCGCTCGACGATATGGTGAGGCTCTTCGACGGTATCGATATGAGCGTTGTGACGACCTCGATGACGATCAACTCCACGGCGGCGATTCTACTGGCACTTTACGTGGCGGCCGCTGAGCAGAAGGGCATCGACCGACGAATGCTGGGCGGCACCGTGCAGAACGACGTACTAAAGGAGTACGCGGCCCGGGGGACGTACATATACCCTCCTGGACCCTCGATGAGGCTGGTGACCGACGTCATAGAGTGGTGCGAACGCGAGATGCCGCGCTGGAATACGATCTCGATTTCCGGCTACCATATTCGCGAAGCCGGGTCGACGGCTGTTCAGGAGCTTGCCTTCACGCTCGCCAACGGGATCGCCTATGTCGAAGCTGCGACGAAACGGGGGCTCGATGTCGACAGTTTCGGCAGCCGGCTGTCGTTCTTTTTCAATGCGCACAACGACTTTTTCGAGGAGATCGCGAAGTTCCGGGCTGCGCGGCGTCTTTGGGCTCGGATCATGAAAGAGCGTTTTGCAGCCACGAACCCGAAGGCAATGCAGTGCCGTTTCCATGTGCAGACGGGAGGCTCGACGCTGACGGCCCAGCAGCCTGACAACAACGTCGCCAGGGTGACTATTCAGGCCCTCGCTGCGGTTCTGGGAGGCGCCCAGAGCCTGCATACGAACGGGGCCGATGAGGCGCTTGGGCTGCCGACCGAAGCGGCGGCGAGGACAGCTTTGCGCACGCAGCAGATCATTGCTCACGAATCGGGCGCCGTTCGCACAGCGGATCCGATGGGCGGCTCTCGATATGTCGAGTACCTGACCGACGAAATCGAGCGGCGAGCGACGGAGGAAATTCGTGTCATCGACCGGCTTGGCGGCGCTGTTAAGGCAGTCGACGGCGGTTACTACCAGCGAGAGATCGGGCTCGCGGCGTATGAGGCTCAGCTCGCCGTCGAATCCGGACGAAAGGTCGTGGTTGGCGTCAACGCTTACGGATCGGAAGAACCGATCGATCCGAAGGTGTTCCGTGTCGACGAAACGGTTGCAAGGAAACAGGTAGAGAGGCTCCGTGAGCTTCGAGCTCGTCGCGACCGGCAACGCTTCAAAGAGGCGATCGAACGAATCCGGTCATCCGCGGCTTCGAATGACAATCTTATGCCCCCTATTCTCGACGCCGTGAAAAGCGACGTCACCCTCGGTGAAATTTCGAACGCACTGCGGTCGGTATGGGGAGAATATCGGGGATAGTTCCAGGTTCCAGGTTCCA
>DATKEJ010000003.1:0-3564 GCA_035512315.1 Rhodothermales bacterium
TGGTCGGCAATCACGTGCTGGCGTTTCGCGCACTTATGGAGCGGACCGTCAATCAAGGCGACGATCCCATCCCATTCTATCTCCTTCCCGAAGTGGACTATAGCGTTCTAGGAGGATACAAGGGTCACCGGCTAATAGACAACGATATGCTGGTCCTGACTGCCGAGTATCGCTGGCCGGTCGTGAATATCACCGACCTGTACCAGGTGAGCGGGTTTGTTCAGGCCGGAGTAGGCAACGTGTTTCAGAACATCGACCAGGTCGAGCTTGCGGTCACGTTTGATCGGGAGCCGACTAGCGACGCGCTCAGACCCGGGTTCGGCCTGGGGATCCGAGTGGCGGCCCTCGAGCAGGGTCGTGATCTCATATATTGGATGCTGGGAGTCAGCCCGGAGGGCCTCACCATGGCTTCGTTCCGGTTCGTGCATCCGCTGACCGACATCCAATAGTCCGAACCGGTTGAACTACCGGATATGCCTGTTCTCGCTGCAGCTCTGGTCGCTCTCGGCATCGCCTATGCGATCGCGCTGGCTTGGCACACGAGCGCCTTCCGGAGATATACTTCGCGTTGGAAGCCCCACGTCCGCGATCGTCTCCCCACAGTGACCGTCATCGTGGCCGCCCGAAACGAGGCGCCTCGGATATCATCGTGTGTTCGGTCGGCCGCAGCCAACGACTACCCAAACGCTCAGGTGGAGATCGTGGTCGTCGACGACGCCTCGGAGGATGAAACAGCCGCCGTCGTGGCTGCACTCTCCCGGGAGATTCCGAGACTGACCCTTTTGAGAACGACGGGTGCGGGCGCGCATGGAAAGAGACATGCAATCGAAATGGGAGTCGCTGCCTCGACCGGTGAAATCATTCTCCTCACCGACGCCGATTGCATCGTTCCTCGAGCGTGGATACGCTCAATGGTCGCCTGCTTCGACGCCAAGACCCGATTCGTCGCGGGTCCCGTTGCCTATTCGTCGGGAAAAACGTGGCTTGGACGCATCCTCGAGCTCGAACTCCTTGGCCTGGTGACCATCGGAGGCGGCGCTATCGCCCTCGGACGCCCCAACATGTGCAACGGCGCCAACATCGGCTTCAGACGCGCGACATTTCTGGACGTCGGCGGCTATGCCGGCACCGACCGGCTCACCTCGGGCGACGACGAGTTGCTAATGCACAAGATCGCGCGGGCGCACTCCGGCTCGGTCGGGTTTTGTCCCGACCCGAACGCCCTGGTCGAGACCGCCCTGCCGGAGAGCCTGCCGGAACTGTTCCAACAGCGCAGGAGGTGGGCATCCAAAGGGCTCAGCTACGACGATAAGGGCATAACGCTCCTCGCGCTTATCGTCTATCTGTTCAATCTTGCGCTGCTGGTGAGTCTTGCGGCGGGACTGCTCGGGGCAACGATCTGGACGGCCCTGGTGGTCGCGATCCTGCTCAAAGTCGGCGCGGAGGGATGGCTCTTCTGGACCGCGTGCCGGCGTTTCGGCAGGTTGTACCTGCTTCCAGGCCTCGTTTCGGGCCAGCTATTCGAAGTTCCGTATGTCGTCGTGGTGGGCGCTGCAGGCGCCGCAGGCGGATACCGTTGGAAAGGAAGGGATATCAGACGCTGAATGATCTCAACGACGGCCACATGGGCGGCACGATCAGCCGCCGCCATCGTGCCGGGAGTCGTCGCCAGGCTCCCCGTATCCGAAAATCGCGTCTTCCTGACGTTCGACGACGGCCCCTCGCGCAATACCGGCGACCTCCTGAATTTACTGTCGGAGACCCGCTCCTTGGCGACCTTCTTTCTTCAAGGAAATCAGATCGATCGCCATCCGTCAGCAGTCGACAAAATCATCGAAGCCGGTCATGGCTTGGGCAACCATTCGTTCAGTCATCTCGATGCGTGGAGAAACGCGTGGGCTAAAGTCGAGGACGATCTCGACCGCGGGAGCGAATCCATCACCGCCCAGGCCGGCGCCGCACCCATGTGGATGCGCCCGCCGTATGGACGATTCCGTCCGGCCACGATCCGCTGGTGTAGGGAGAACAACCAGCGACTGGCTCTCTGGGACGTTATGACCCCAGATTTCCTTCCAGGAGTCGAACCTGAGCGTGCTGCCGCACGCGTGCTTCGGATGGTGAGAACTGGATCGATCCTTGTCCTTCACGACGGCGACATTCATCAGCCAAAGGCTCTGAAAATCGCTGAGATCGTTGTATCCGGTCTTATCGAATCGGGGTGGTCGATCGATCGGCTGCCGGCGTCGATCTAGAAGGAGACAGCGACGCCGGCCATCGCCATCGGTTCGCCGAGCGGTCCGAATTTCATCGAGGTTTGGGGGCGAAGCGACATGTTGTACTTCTTCGCCGAAACGGCCGCCTCGATCGCAGAGGCGAAATGGTTCAGGATGACGATGACGCCCGCCCACGACGACCTCCTGAAGTAGTCGTTAGCGTCGGCGTGGATCTCTGAATAGTAGTAGAAGTCGGCATCGTCAGGCATTACCGTGGTCGGATGGGCATCGGGATCGAAGGTATAGTCGGCCCAGCCAGGAGCGTACTGGAAATACTTGCCGATGAGTTCATAGTACTGTTGTTCGCCGAAGTACGGCAGGACATGAGAGAAGCCGGCCCCCGTCTGCAGGTAAAAGGATTGCCGCTCGGCGGCGCGAATGTCTTCGAAGAGCGCATTGACTTGTGCCTCCTGCTCAGCCGTCCATGTCTCCGGATGCATGAAATCGCTGTCGCTCAGGGGCGGAAGTTCGATATCCGGGCCCGGATATCCGCTGTAGGCATTCAGCCACTCGGCGTATTGCGCCGGATTCCAGTTCTGATGGGCAAACGCCTGGTACACGTCGACACCATCGTTTCCCTTGTTCCTCCAGACGACATACGCGGTCAGCAAGGCGGCTTCCGCCGCTACCGCCACCCCAGCCTTCCACCAGGAGCCGTTGTACACCTGACCGGCCCCGGGCACAAGCGCCGAAAGCGCAAACGCCATCGGAACGCTCCGATCGTTTGAACCCAAGCCGTCGATCGCGAGTTGCGTTCCGAGACTTTGGTAGCCCGACGCTCGGTATAGGACGTCGGTCCGTGCCAGCGTCAACTCCCTGTCGGGATCATCCGCGGCGATCGACTCGCCGGCGCCGAGCAAGACGGTGCTGAGCAGAAGTAGCGTTCGAATGATTCGCATGGCTATAGGTCGAAGTCGAAGAGCACGCCGAAATGCCACAATAACTCCTTTCCGTATGTGACCGTGTTCGATCCGTCGGACGTGACGAAGCCCTCGTCCAGACGAATCTCGAACGAATCGAGTCCGTAGGTAGCGCTCACGAAAACCGCCGTCGGCAGGAGATAGAATGAGGAAATACCCAGTCGCAGCTCGCCCCCAAGATCTTTTCTGACGTTGTCGGTCCCGGGCCATTCTCCCGACCAGGCGAGGGCGGCGTCGCCATAGAGGCGCGCGTACAGCTTGTTCAGGTGCAGAAACATGACCTGCTTCCTGAGACTCGGAAGAACAGGCACGTAGTACGACGCCTGCAGCCACATCGTTTCGTTGCCTCCCAGGGCATAGAAGGGATAGCC
>DATKEJ010000004.1:0-11831 GCA_035512315.1 Rhodothermales bacterium
TGTTGGACATAGTGAACGTCGTTTGTAGCGATGAGCTTGACGTTGTACTCTCTCGACCATCGCAGCAGCACCTCGTTGACCGTGCGCTGATCGGCGATTCCATGATCCTGAATCTCGATGTAGTAATCCTCGCCGAAGATCTCCAGATACTGCTCGAACAGCGCCCTCGCTTCCGCTTCACTGCGCCGGAGAATCGCTTGCGGCACTTCGCCCTGCAGGCAGCATGTACTGGCTACGAGGCCCTCGGAGTGAGTGGCCAGCATGGCGCGGTCGATGCGCGGCTTGTAATAGAAACCGTCGGTGTACGAGAGCGAGCTGAGTCTGATCAGATTTCGATAGCCCGCCTCGTTCCTGGCCAGGAGGAGCTGATGAAACCGGGTGCGGTCCTGCCGGTCTTCCATCGAGTGGCAGAGGTAAAACTCGCATCCGAGTATCGCCTTGAGGCCGTACTTTTCAGCCGCACGGGTGAATTCAGGAATGCCGTGCAGGTTACCGTGGTCGGTAATCGCGACGGCGGGCATTCCGAGCTCGGCCGCTTTCGCAAAGAGATGGTCGATCCGCGATGCCCCATCAAGGAACGAATAATGCGTGTGGCAGTGCAGATGACAGAATTCCGGCATCAGAAAAGCCCCCTACAATCCAACCTTTCATCCATGCTGTAAGAAACGAACCAGGCGGCTCGTTCGAAAGTGGTGTGGATAACCAGATGCGGCACGCAAAACACAAGGACGAAGCTCGGGATCGGACCGCGCTCACGATCCTTTTCTTTGATTCTTACAACGCGGAGGATCCCCTCTTCGTTGCCGACGTCGCTCGCCGGCTGTCGGCGGCGGTCACAAACGGTCTTCGAGCACTCGTCCTGCATGCATCCGACGAGGCGGCGGATCGCGCCCGAGAGGCACTCGGCCACGCCGACCCAACGACAGATCAGATCGACGAGGTCGTCGACCGGGCAATCCGGATGGCGAATCAATCCATTACGAGACGTCTGATCGACGAGGGCGTGACGGCGGTCTCGATCCAAGGCAATCATAGGGGCCTTTTTCGCATTACTGAGGCAGGCTCGCTCGAGATCGGGCGGACCGAGTGGCTCGAGCGCACCGTCGGCATGGGAGGAGTACCGGTGATTTCGCCTCTTGCCGAGAGTGCGCACGGTCAGGCCGTCGAAGTGGATGCCGCGGAGGCGATTCGGGCGTTGACGGCCGCGTTGTCTGAGACGCGGGAGGTTACCGCCGTGTACTTCACGACGAACAGGAAGTCGGTGCTCTACGATGTCGACGGCTCGCGCCTCGAGTCGGTCTCGAGGGTGCGCCTTTCCTCGTTCGAGGAGGTGCCTCGAGCAGCCGCCTCGACGGCGGAGAGTCCAGCATTCGCCGTGTTCGTGACCAATTCCGCCGGGCTCCGACCGGACGGCTCGGTGGCCGGAACGCTAATAACCTGACACGCAACGACGATCAGCCCACCCGGCACCATCAAATGGCCCTGGAGAGTTGCGGGCGTTTACGGCGTTCTGACGCTCGCAATGCTCTCGCTGCCGCTCGTCAACGTTCTGCACGCCGAGAGCTGTGCGGTGCTCGCGTTCGCGGCCTGTTTTACGGGCGGACTGGACGCGGTCAGCAGGCTTCGATCAGGTGAGTCACTTCCAGCCGTTCTTCGATGGGAGTTCGGGTTCCTGCTGATCCCACTCGTCCTTTATCAGCTCTCCCGGCTCGTCGTTCCGGGATGCGATTTGGCGACCGGTCTCAGGTACTTCGTGCTGTTCCCGGCGATTAGCCTTATTGCGGCCATATCGCTCGCGTATCTCCTCACGGCGCGTAGCCCGCAGAAAGCAGGCAGAAGGTTCGTTGCCTTGGTGTTCGCGGTACTCCTGATCACATTGCTGTGGGATCTGGGTTTTCATCCGCAGTTCTACGTGTACAACCATGTTTTCGGAGGCGTGCTCGGACCCATTTACGATCTTCACCACGCGGATCGCCTCGGGCTCTACGTCTTCCGCGGCATGACACTTCTCTGGGCGGGCCTTTTCGCGCTGGTGGGACTTCGGCTAAGGAGCTCCGGCGAACGACGACTAACCAGCGTTTTTCTTCCGGTCATTTCGGCGCTTCTGGCCCTGGGATACTGGTTCGGCCCGCAGCTCGGCATCAATACGACGCACGAGACGATCGCCGGCGGTCTCGGAAGTCGTGTCGAGACCGAGCACTTCGAGATTCACTACGACGAACGGGTCGTGACTGCGTCAGAGATTGTGCGCATTGCGGAAGATCATGAGTATCGATACGCGATGATGGCTATGGATCTAGGTTTCGGCGTCGGCGAAAAGATCCTCTCGTACATCTATCCGACGGCGGCGGTGCGCGCATCGCTGACCGGAGCCGGGTACACGGACGTCGCTCCGGTCTGGCTTAGCCGACCGCAGATCCACATTCTCTATGACTCGTACGACCAGACGTTCGCACACGAGCTGGCGCACGTCTTCAGTCGGGATATGGGATTGCCGGTGCTCGGCGCATCGCTTCGGGTTGGACTCGTGGAGGGTTTTGCGGTGGCGATGGAGCCACCGATCGGGCTTCCGAGCCCCTCCGACCAGGTTGCGGCGATTCGGAACGCTCCCGATTTCGACAGTCTGTACGGAGGCCGGTCGCTCGCGTCGTCCGTTATTGCAAGTCTTTCTCCGTTCGGATTCTGGTCGGGACGGGGCGCGGTCTCCTATACGACCATGGGTTCGTTCGTACGCTACCTGCTCGACACGTACGGTCCGGACCCCTTCCGACGGGTTTACGGAATGGAGTCGTTTGAATCAGCCTACGGCGTGCGTCTGACCGATCTGGCGGAGGACTGGGAGGCGTCTCTCCTCGGGCGCGAGTTGCCGGAGGCGGTTGCAGCGCTTGCCGCAGGAAGGTTTTCCGTACTGTCGATATTCGAGCGGCACTGTCCCCACGACACGCCGCGGGCGGTTCGCCGGTTTTGGGATGCGCTCGACCACATGCAGTTTCGCGACACGACGGCGGCGAAGGGGGCCGTGGACGACGTCCTGAAAATCCATCCGGATTTCGCTCCGGGGCTGTCTTTGTGGGCTCGTCTCGAGTTGCAGCGCGGTCGCGCCGGGGCGGTCAGAACACGTTTGAATCCGGTCCTTTCGGCCGACACAATGATGGCCGCCTATCTCGGCCTGTCGATGGGCGACGCGCTGGCGATGGAGGGGCGTCGAGCCGAAGCGTCAGCCTGGTACGATCGCACAATGGTGCTGCAGTCTCCGTATTCCCGATCATTGCTCGCCGTTTTGCGCCTCAGGAAACTTCTCATCGACCGGCCCGAGCTGATCGCGGCGCTCAACGACGTCGGAGGAAGGGCGGCTGCGCATGGCGTCCTGGGGGACTCAGGCGAAGGTGCTGCGCTTGTACTCGGTTCGGTGGCCTCGGCGCTGGACTACAATTACGCTGCCGCGTTCGGGCTGATCAGGGAGACTGCCGGAACCGCGGCCGCAGACACCGCCGGCGCCCGCTGGTACGCATGGGCCGCTTCCTTTGCGTTTCGGGCCGGCGAACTCGAGGAGGCGGAGCGTTTTCGCTCTTTAGCTGTACAAGCGGCTCGCACGGAGGGAGATATGTACGAGATTGCCCGGCTCGCGGATTTTGGGAGACGGATCGAATGGTCCCGACAGAGAAAGGCATGATGGGACATAAGGTCGCGGACTGGCGCGTCGTGCTCGTTTTCGTGATGATCGTCACCGGAGTCCTCGGGTGCGCCTCCACCAAGGATACCGCCAACGATGGCAGCCCCGGTCTTGCCTCGGCTCCCGAGACCGATCCGGCGTACGTCAGCCTGACGCTCGAGCCGCCTGCTCCCTCAATCTCGACGATTCAACTCTACCGGGATCCTGACGAAACGTCACTCCCGTTGGTCGTGATGGGGACCGACCAGGCACTGGCTCTCGAGTTCGATCTGGTAGGGAAGGACGGCAGACCGCTGCGGATCGCATTCAGGCACTTCAACAGACAGTGGGAGGACGACTACCTGCAGCCCGTCGAGTACATGTCGGGCCGTGTTGAGGATGAGTTGGTCAACTACCGGAGATCCCTGACGTCGCGGTCGAGCTATGCGCACTACACCTACCTATTCCCCAACGCGAGCATTCAGTTCAAGCGCAGCGGCAACTACGTGCTCACGGTTTCAGATCCCGGTACCGGCGACGTGATGTTTCAGGCCCCGTTCCTCGTGAGTGAGGAATCGTCTGATCTCGCGTACGAGCTGCGAGCCATGTCCATGCCGGGGGCTTCGGGATTGTGGAGCCAACCCATCGTCTATATCGACCCGGACGACCAATTCGGACGCGACCTATTCGACTGGGGAGCCTGCTTCGTAAAGAACACGCGGTTCGATCTCGCGAGATGCAGCTCGCGCCCGTCCCTTTTCGAGGCGCCGTACGCTTCTTTTTCACTCGAGCCGCGTGACTCGTTCGAGCCCGATCCCGACTTCCACATCGTCGATCTGAGCGAACTGCGTCGCGGACTGGATATCGACGGCGTCACGTACGAATCGACCCCCATCGAAGTCGTGCTCGCCCCGGATCAAGCAGATCTTGGAGGGACGGCGGTTTCGTTCCAGAACGGGCAGTCGACGGTTTCGGGAAGTGTAATCGACGTGGGAAATCCCGACATCGAATCCGAATATGTCCATGCAACGTTCCGCTACATTCCTTATCGTAGCCAACAGGCTGACGGTGACGTTATCGTGACCGGCAGCTTTAACCGCTGGGTGCTCGACGCGGCGAACCGCCTGGTGTGGAATGAGGCAGAAGGCTGGTACGAGGGCGCGATCCTGATAAAACAGGGCGTGCACGCGTACCAGTACCACATTTCAGGGCCACGGCCCTCCAGTTCCGGAGCGTTCGCTCCCGAGTCGAGCTACACGGCGCTTTTGTATTACTTCGACCCTGTAATACACGCCGATCGACTGATCGCCGTGAGGAGTAGGATTGCACCTTGAGTCGTCTCGCTAAGGCAGCCGATCCTGGACTCTTCGTCCAGTTCGGCAATGAGGCAGCCTTTCAGCAAGAAGTTTCTTCTCGACTTTCAGCTACGCGCGGAGCGCCCGTGACGTGCACGGAGATCGGCGTGGCGGAGAGCGGCCACCCGATTCTTGGATACCTGATTGGATCGGGTACCAAGAAGGCGAGCCTGATTGCGGGCTCGCATGCAGACGAGCCGGTCGGACCGGAGACCCTCCGGACGTTCATCCGCACCGCCATCACGACTCCCGAGAAAATCGCAGGATTCCTGGAGCGGTTCACCTTCGTGGTGATTCCTCACGTGAACCCTGACGGTGAGAGCGAGAACGCGGCGTGGATCAAGCGTTGGCCGTCGATCGACGCTTACCTGAAGCAAGCCGTGCGCGAGCTTCCCGGACGGGACATCGAGTTCGGCTACCCCGACATGCGGTACGAGAACGAGGCGGCTGCGGGATTTCTTGGGGAGCACGGTCCGTTTGATCTCCACATGAGCCTCCACAGTATGGGTTTTTCGGATGGTGCGCTCCTGCTCGTCGAGCGCAGCTGGGTCGATCGGAGCGGTTCGATTCAGGAGGCTTTCAAAAACCTTGCAGCCGAGTACGATTTTCGTCTCCACGATCATGATCGAGGGGGGGAAAAAGGATTCGAGTACATTGGCCCCGGTTTCACGACGACACCGGAAGGCGCCCGGATGAGGGAGTATTTCGAGAAGCGACGGGAAATGACCACCGCCGCGAAATTCAAAGCGAGCTCGATGGAGTTCGTGAGGTCACTGGGAGGCGATCCGTTGTGCCTGGTGCCTGAGCTCCCTCTTTTCCTCATCAAGAAGATCCCGGCGAACGAACCCAAGGGGGATCCTCAGACTTATCTCAAACTGAAGGCGCACCTCCCGGCAGCCCAGAGGACGGCGAACGCCAACCAGTCGATCGACTGGTTCATCGAGCGTTACGGATTGAAGGCCATCCCGGCGGCGGATGCGATTCGGTTTCAGTTGGGGGTGATTCAGATAGGGCTCGACGCTGTCGGCTGATTCTCGACAGGGCGTCATCCCGGATCGAGCCCGGGATGACCCCTCCGAGCTCGATCAACGCCGGCACCATACCGAAGTCGGTTCTCGCTGATCGGGGCAGGCTCAGGGCAGGGCCGGCAGGGGTGTTTAGCGTTTCTCGTTCAGCGTTTAGCGTTTTCAACCTGGATCCCGGATCGAGTCCGGGATGACGACGGTCGGGGCATGAAATATTGCCCTCCGTATCCCCAGCCCATCTCCTCTCGTACGCGGGGCTTTAGCTGGGAGCGTCTCCGCGTCCCTATCCGCCACAACATGCCTGCAGACGAGTCACCATGCTTCGCAACTACCTGACCATCGCGCTTCGGAATCTCCTCAAACACAAAGGCTACTCGGCCATCAACGTGTTCGGTCTGGCCATCGGCATCGCCTGTTTCATGCTGATCCTGCTCTACGTGCAGGACGAACTTTCTTACGACCGGTACCACGAAGACGCCGACCGGATCTACCGGATCGCCGAGATCATCGAGGGCGCCGAGGAATCGGCCAGCGTGCCGCTTCCGGTCGGCGAGACGCTCGTGAACGGGTATCCGGATTATGTGCTCGCGAAGACGCGCTTCTTCAACTTCCAGGTGCCGAGCACGCCCGTTTCATACGAGAGCGAGTCAGGGGAGAAGGTCCGGTTTACCGAGAGCGGGTTCTACTACACCGACTCGACACTCTTCGACGTGTTCGACTTCGAGCTGCTGCAGGGCGACAGGCAGGCGGCCCTCGCACGTCCGAACACGATACTTGTCACTGCGTCGACCGCCGGGAGATACTTCGGCGACGCCGATCCGATAGGGAAGACCCTGCGGCTGGAGGGACAGAATCCGACCGATTTTGAAGTTACCGGCGTGCTCGCCGACGTGCCCGACAACTCGCATTTCACGTTCGATCTGCTGGCCTCATTCCAGACGATCAACACCCAGGCGCCGGGTGGAAATTTCGGGAGCCAGAATTTCTACTGGAATCCCGCCTGGACCTACGTCAAGCTGGCGGAGAACATCCGCCCAGAGCAGGTCAATGCCATCTTTCCGGAGATCGTGGAGCAGTATTTCCCTGACCAGATCAAGGAGTTCTCGTCCATGTACCTCCAGCCGCTGACGGATATCCACTTGAATTCCAGGCTGGATTTCGAGATTCGTCCAAACAGCGACATCGCCTACGTCTACATTTTTTCCGCTATCGCCATCTTCGTCCTGCTCATCGCCTGTATCAACTTCATGAATCTGTCGACGGCCCGGTCGACTCAACGGGCCAGGGAAGTGGGCGTACGGAAATCGATCGGCGCCTTTCGCTTTCAGTTGATCCGCCAGTTCCTGGGGGAATCGATGCTCTCGGCCCTCCTGAGTGGACTGGTGGCGATTCCCCTGATCTACGCGGCATTACCGGCGCTCAATTCGTTTGCTGAGAAGAATCTCTGGCTGGATCTGTTCGGCCAGCCGTGGATATTGGGCGTCCTGATCGGGGTCCCGCTGGTCGTCGGCGCGTTGTCGGGGATGTATCCCGCGCTATTCCTGTCTTCATTCGACGCCGCGACCGTATTGAAGGGCACCCTCGTTTCGCGGCGTGCTAACGTTGCGGTCTGGCTGCGGCGGGGACTGGTATCGATGCAGTTCGTGATCTCGATCATCCTGATCGCGGGCACGATTGTCGCCTACAAGCAGCTCGATTACATGCGCAACAAGAAACTCGGGTTCGACAAAGCGCAGGTGGTTCTGGTGCCCATGCAGTTGACGCAGTTCTCGCAGAGCTACCAGGCGTTCAACTCGGAGGCGGGGCAGTATCCGAATATTCTCGAAACGACCGTTGTGGAGGACGTACCGGGCAGCAAGTACCAGACGAACAACTACGTACTGGAGGGTTCGACCGACCAGTTGCAGTTTCCGCGTCTCATGGTCCACGACGGTTTCGTGGAGACATTCGGGATGGAGCTGGCGGCGGGCCGGGCCTTTTCTCCGGACTTCCCGGCCGATTCGAACAGCTCGATCATGGTCAACGAGGCCCTCGTGCGAAGAATGGGATGGGACGGGCCGGACGACGCGATCGGCCGACAGGTCACAGGCGGCGGACCCAATCTCACGCGCACGATCATCGGCGTCGTCAAGGATTTCCATTACGCATCGCTGCACCAGGAGATCGGGCCGTTCGTTATCGAGCGATACTTCGCTGCCGGCGTCTTCAATTTCTTCGGGCGCTATCTGGCCGTCCGGATCGCGCCGAACGATGTCGAGGGCACGCTGGCCTGGCTGGAGGATCAGTGGGGCAACTACGTCACCAACCGGTCGTTCGAGTATTTCTTTCTGGATGCCGAGCTCGATGCGTTGTACCGTGCGGAGGCCACGCTCGGGAAGGTGGCGACTGCTTTCTCCCTGCTGGCAATCCTTGTTGCCTGCCTCGGTCTCTTCGGGATGGCCTCGTTCACCGCAGAGCGCCGGACGAAGGAGATCGGCGTCCGGAAGGTCATGGGCGCGTCCGTCGGAAGGATCGTGATGCTGCTCTCGAGCGAGTCGGTCAAGCTGGTCGGGCTGGCGTTTCTTATCGCAGCTCCGGTGGCCTACATCGCGGTCGATTTATGGCTCGAGACGTTCTCATATCGCACGGAGGCGGGTTTGTGGCCGTTCCTCGTCGCGGGCGCGATGGTACTCGTGATTTCGTGGGTGACCGTGGGACTCCAGTCGCTGAAGGCGGCTGGGTTGGATCCGGTGGTGTCGCTCAGGTATGAGTGAGTGAGGGAATTCAAAATTGAAATTTCAAATCGCAAAGTTGAGGGCAAGGATCTAGACGAGCCGCCCGAACGCCCCCCTAGCTGAATAGCAATCGAACGACCCAGATTGATGCGAAAAGGGCGGCGAAGTCCGCCACCAACCCCGCCGGCACCGCATGCCTGGTCTTTTTGATGTTCACTGCCCCGAAGTAAACGGCGATCACATAGAACGTCGTCTCCGTTGAGCCGAACATGGTGGCCGCCATCTTGACGAGTATCGAGTCCTCGCCGTACTGGTTGATCATGTCCAGAACGATCGCCGCCGACCCCGAGCCGGTTAAGGGACGTACGATCGCCATCGGAATCATCTCAGGGGGCACGCCGATCAAGCCGAGTACGGGGCGCAAGCCGTCGATCAGGAAATCCATGGCGCCGCTGGCGCGGAACATTGCGATCGCGAACAGGATCGCCACGAGGTACGGGATGATCATCACCGCGACTTTGAAACCCTCCTTGGCGCCTTCGACAAACTCCTCATAGACCGGCACCTTCTTGATGAGGCCGTACAGCGGAAATCCGACGATGAGCATCGGCACGACCAGATAGGAAACGAGGTTTAGAATCGTCCGGAAGAGTTCCATCGATCAGGCCTCCGCACCGGTCTGGTCCGCGATCGCAGGCGGCTCCGAGTCTCGGTACCATCGGGTTCGCGAAAGCACCTTGGCGGCGATCACACCGCACGTTGTCGAGATGGTCGTAGCGATGATGATTCCGAAGATCAGCTGGTTGATTTGGAGTCCCATGACCGCAACCAGCAAAGTCGGTGGCACGAGCTGCACGCTTCCCGTCGCTAGCGCCAGCAGCGTCACCTCGGCGTTTGTGGCCGTCTCCGGGTCGGAATTCAGGGTCTGGAGCTCCTCCATCGCCTTGATCCCGAGGGGGGTCGCCGCATTCCCGAGGCCGAGCATGTTCGCCGTCATGTTCAGGGCGATCATGCCCATGGCGGGATGACCCTTCGGGATCTCGGGGAAGATCGGACGCAGAACCGGCTGCACGATCTTAACAAGCACGTCAATCATTCCGGCAGCCTCGGCGATCCGAAGCAGCCCGAGCCAAAGGGCCAGGATGCCGATCAGGCCAAGTGCGATGGTTACGGCCGTCTCGGCGAAGTCGAAGGCCGCGCCGCCGATTGCGTTCATCTTGACAAAATGGACGGGACGGAATTCAGCTCCGCCTGTGAAACTCGAGTCACCGGCCGCGGGCGCCCCGTTGAGGGTCGCCGCCAGCTCCGGATCCCGCTTCGCAGTGAAGTCTCGGATCGTCGAAAGCGGCTCCGGAAGAGACGCCTCGTTCGCAAATCGAAGCTCTCGGCCCTGCTCTCCCTGGAACAGGGTGCCTTCGAATACCATCGCCGAGGGAGCATCGGCATTGTAGAACGACTCGTAATCCGTCTCCGAAATGTGAACGGTAACGGCTTGTCTCCTGGCCGACGCGTCGTACGGTGACTCGAAATCGACCGTGACGGGGAGGGCCTCGCCGTTCCGATACGTGTCGCGTGCGAAATCACGAATGTCCGACACGCCTGCGAACAGCAGGCTGAGGATGATCAGTCCCGCCCAGATGTAGTTCAGCATGAATGGAGGATGACGGGGATTTCAGGCGCGTCAAAGATAGGCATCCGCCCCGTTTATCCGCGGATGTGCCTCGCAAGAGAGTCCAGTTCCGGGGCGGACCTCAAGCTGCGTTGGAAGACGATGAGCGAATCCAGAGCGCGCTGATAGACGGTCGCCGCCGAATCTGGGTTCTCGGCGAAATAGTGGAGGGTCCTGTTCAAGGCGACCGTGTCGAGACCAAAGTGAGCCAGGGCATCAACTCGCGCCAAATCGGGGTCCGTTCCGTCGAGATGTGCCCGCGCCGTGGCCGAATAGACGTCCACCAGGACGTCAACGAGCAGGCTGTCCGGGATGCCAGGGCCCGCGCTTCCCTTGCTCTCGCAGCCCGAGAGCACGACGCCGCCAAGCAGGAGCACGACGACGGCCGGTCTCATAGTCCCGCTGTCGGGTCCGAAGCCGCTCTCATTTCATCCTCACGTGAGCGGAACGTATACGCGATGGCTTCTACCTGGCGCAGAAACTCGCGCTTGTTGAACGCGGGAGCGAACACCATGCCGTCGATCATGTAGACGCGACGCTGCTGCTCGTCATAAAACGTGTAGTTCAGGAGCGGCCCGCCCATGGCATCCTCGGTCATGTGCCAGAGAGCGCGGGTTTCGTAGGCAAATCGGCCCAGGAAGCTGATGTTGTCCTGCGTTACAGGTCGCCGCCGATCGATCTTCACGTACGACCCGTCGTACGTGCCGCGGACGAACTGCTCAGTAAGCGAATCCCTCTTTGCGAGAATCCACTTTTCGGTCAGCATGTCCGGATTCGCGTTGTCGATATAGTAGATGAACACCTCGCGCCACGTGTCCGACAGCACCCTGCGCATCCGGATGAAATTCAATGTGTCCTGGGCGATGAAGAAGTCATGCTGCACGTTCACGGCGAAGTCGTGCTTCTCCATGAGCATTTCCTCGAGTTGAGTTTGGCGCAGTCTCCTGAACATACGCTCGGTCAAGCGGTCGCGCGTCGCCTCGTCGAAAACGTAGCGAAGATCATCGCCCTTGTCAGTGAGCTGCTCGATGAGCTGCTCTTTCGTTGGCGCAACGGTATACACAACCAGCTGGTTTCGATACCACGCATCAGGCCGCTGCATGACCCCGGATCCTCCCGAGCGGACCCGTTCGAGGGTGGCCTCGTCGAGTCCCGACTTGATGTAAGCGGCGACGTTCGACTCCTCGTCGAGCGTAGCAGCGAAGAGGACGTACTTCCGCTGTTGGATCACTTTCCTGAAGAGTTCACTCGTCGTGAGGTCGAACTGCTCGAGGGCGAAGGCGGGCTCCGGTACCGGGAGCGTCTCGACAGGTTTGGCCAGCTCATCCCTCACCGTCTCTCCAATCGACCCGTCCCAATTCTCGTCGCTCATTACGACCGTGATTACGCCCTCTCTTCCGGTGGCGGGCGGACGCC
>DATKEJ010000005.1:0-5384 GCA_035512315.1 Rhodothermales bacterium
GATCCTCAAATCGAGAGAAAGATCCAAGGCTTCGTAGAAATCCCACTGGCTGGTGTCTTCGGCGGCCACCCGGTATCCAAACCTTCGCTCAAGAATGCGCAGGTCGCGCTCGGTGAGACGAACCGGGTCGATTTCGTCCGCCATGAGCTCCTCGGTCATGAAGATATCGGACTCCTCCATCCTGACCCTTCCGTTGAAGATCGGATTGATCATCGATCCGGTCAGGCGGCCGGTCCCAGTCACCGTTACCTGATACGTCTCAGTCGTGATAGCACGGAACTTGTCGAGTGTGGCGTCGATGTCAAACGTTGGATCATCGAGGGATCGAAACCCGAGCGAGCCTTCGGCGGCAAGCGTACCTCCATTGGATGTGGCGTTCAACTCGTCGACCAGAAGCTGATTGCCGTCGAGTCTGAAAGTGCCTGACACTGAACGCATGTCCAAGTTGAACTCGGGCAATCGAGCGCGCCCTCCGTTGACTGAGGCTCTGCCCGACAGCGCCGGGTCGTCCCACGTCCCACCAATCTGAACGTCAGACACGAGAAATCCTTCGAGTCGATCGATGTCTCGCTGGTCGAGGAACGGGCGTATCCACGCAAGCGGGATCGAGTCGGATTTGACTTCCAGTTGAATGGGCTCAGTACCGGCCAGTTCTTTCAGTCCCGTCATCGTAAGGCGCATGGGCACGAAGCCGTTGACGGTCATCGTCGCTCCGGTTGAGTGGGAAAGGCGTCCGTCCAGGTCCATCTGCGCGCTCGCATAAGTGGCAGAAAGATCGAAGTCTCCGACCTCACGACCGTAAGTTTTCAACTCCTGGACGCGCAAGTTCGACTCGAGCTCGAGGTCGTCGTGAGCTCCCGTAAGGACTATATATCCTTCAGCAGTGCCGTCGACGCCCTGGTAGCCGACCAAGTCGGTGAAGGCTCCCAGCCGGATCTGGTCGAGCGTGACGATAAGGTTCTGCTCGCCGTTGGGGTCGATGTAACCGTCGAGGGCAATCTGCTGATCACCGCTGAAAACGAGGAACGTGCGCACCGACCACCGGTCGCCGATCTCGAAGGAAGCCTCCTCGCTCAACGTCCAGAGCTCGCCGTCGAGGTTCAAGTTGAGATCGTCGACGATTAGAAGATTGACCTCGCCCTGTTCTTCGTAGCGGGCCGAGATTCGACCGTTTCGCCGGCTGTCTATGCGGACATCTCCCGACAGCAGAAAGACCTCACCGCTTTTCTCTATCTCGATCGCTGTGAGTTGAATTGGTACATCGCCGAAAACGGAAAACCCTGCTTCAACGGCGCCCACGACATGACCCGCCGCAAGGTCGGACATCACGAGAAAGCCGTCGAGGCTCGAGATGCGATATGCGTCGTAGGTGAGGTACTCCAGGCTGGTCTCGACGGAGAATGACGGGGAGTCGAGCGAACCGCCCACGCTCAGTGCAATGAACCCTGCGCCGTCCAGATCGGTTGCGCCGACCAGCTCTGCTACAGGGCTGAGGTCGGCGAGTTCAATCTCGATATCGATCTCAGAGGATGACCTGGCCTCGAGCGCACTGCCGGGGATGAAGCCGGAGCCCGTAACGCGTCCGACATTGGATTGAATTAACAGCGAGTCGAGCGCAAGAGCGGCACTGTCGAGGCTCGTCTCAAACCGCAGCGAATCGATTCGCGCGGCCCCTATCCTGCTGTCCTCGCCAGTACAAAGTGCCGACGCCTCCAGTCGCGGCCTCGAGAAGTTCGATCCAACGAAGGAACAGCCCACGTTCAGGTTTGATTCGAGCGTGTCGATGCCCATTAGCCCGGCGACGTCGACATCCCGAAGGCGAATAATCCCCTGGTAGGTGGTATCCGCTCTGCCGAACTGTGCGGTCACAGAAGCCGCCACGCTTCCGCTGTCGACGTCGACGGTGGACTGGAGGTCGAGAGTCGAGTCAGTTACCGCCAGGCGGACGGTTCCGTCGCTTATGGCTGCCCTGTTGATTCTCGAGGCCGAGAATCGGGCCAACCCGCTAATGTTCGACCCGTCGATGGCGGCAGAGCCGGTGCCGTTGAGATCGGTCGCAAGCGACTCCTCGTCGAGCCAGGCGGCAATGTTGATATGGGCGAAAGCGGCCTCCCGCAGGTGTAGCACCAATTCGTCGTCGAAAGGCCTGAACGACCCCTCACCGGAGACGCTGCCGTTCGGAAGGTCGACGTCGAAATCGAAGTTCAGGGTGCTGTCGGCTAGCGAGGCGGTAACGAGCGCCCCATCGAGAGGCTGCTCGTTCACGACGGATCGGTCCAGCCGAGCGTCAAGCGACAGGGAACTTAACCCCTCCTTGCCCACAACGGACCGGAGGTTGACGGAGCCGGTCAGATTCGTCGCGACTCTGGCCGTAAGGAGTGTGTCGACGTCTATGTTTGAAACGCGTCCACGCGCCGCGATTTCGTAACCTCCCTCCACACTCCGGAAATCTCCGCGCGCCTCTGCGTCCCCGAGGCTGCTCTGGGCGTCGATGTCAAACGTTCCGCTCCCCGCCTCAAAATCGGCAATTAACTTCGCGTCTGAGAATGTAATCGGTCCGACGTGGCCGGAGACGTTAAGCGATCCTGCGGCACGCAGCAGCGAATCTGCGGTGAGATCCGCCGAGAGCCAGCCTGTCGCGGAGACCAGGCCCGCCGGCGACTCCGCCGAGATCGCCTGCAGGTCGAGGTGCGAGACGGTCAGGTTTCGAGTCTCTGCGTGCCACTGCCCGTCGGCCTGGCGCACGGTTGCATCGAGCCCGACCGACCCGCCGTCCGATGCATCCCTTCCGAGCACCCCAACCTGAGCAGACAGAGCGATCTCCCCACGGTCCAGGTGCGCCTCAACGCGGCTCTCGCCAAGTTGAAATTGCGGTGCGGTAAGACTGGTCAGCCAAACAACTGTCCGTCCGCTCGCAGTCTCGAGCGACGTCCCGCGACCTGCCGCTTCGAACCTCCCTTCCGCTTCGATATCCGGGGCTGACTGATAGAAGCTCGGGAGGCGATGCGCACTGAATGAGCCCGCAAGGTCGTATTCGAGCGTGTCGGCGAACGGGGCTACGGAGCCGCGCACATCGAGCGCCACGCCGGGCAGAAAAAGGCGGGTCTCGATCTGACCGGTACCCATTTCAAATTGTCCGTTCAGGTGGCTGTCACGCAGCTCAACACCGTTCAGGACGGTGTCAAAGATTCGGATTGTCACCGGGCCGGAAACTGTTTCGAGCGAACTGCCGGCGAGGTCGACGTCGACTTCCGAGCTTATCCTACCGACGAAGTCGAGGCCTGGCTGGAGGACGGCGGGATTGAGCCGGCTTGTCTCGCCCTCGACGCGCACTCGGGCGGAATCGCGTGTCGTGATGAGCGCCTTCAGATTCGTGGACGCTCCGCTCAAAAAAGCCAATTCAACGTGTGCTGAGATAGAGTCGGAAGCGCCGGTGACAGATGCAGTGCCGACCACGGACTCTTCCGGGTCGACGTCTGGAAGTGCAAAGGCAATGTCGCCGAGCACTAACGGGTCGAAGTTGAAGCGGACGTCTCCCCGGAGCGCGGACGTATCTTGAAAGAGCAGCTGGCCCGCCAACGAGACGTCACTCCGGGCCGATTCGATCGTGCAGGGTGCACAGCTGATCTGATCCTGTCGGAGATCCCCGCGCATGGTAACCGAAACGGGCTCAGGCGCCACCGGGGCGACGATCCGCACGCGGGCCTCGTCCAGCGTAGATCCGAAATTTCCCCCCTCGAAGTACACGGCACGCATTGCCGCATTCAGATCATGCGCGTAGATCGTCGAGTCGGGCTGCTGTCCCTGGAATCGGACGGCGCCGCTTCCCTGCACGATGCGAACGCGATCGAATTGGAGCGAAAAGGGGTCCTCTGTTGCCAACGTATCGTCCGGTGCAAGATTGAGCAAATCCCATGTAGAATCGGGAAGCTGTCGCGCGGTGACGGCCGGCCGGATAAGATCGAGATCATACACCCTGAATCTTCCAGTCAGGAAGGCAAAGAGATTGAACTCTGCTCGAACCGAATCGATCGAAACGACGAGTGAATCACCGCTGAAGAGGCGAACGTCTGTCGCAGCCAGATTGTAGAGCAGATTGCCTTCCAGAGTGCCGATCTCGAGCCTGCCGTTATGCAGGGCGGCAGAAACCTGGTTTTCGGCAATGCCGCGGATCTTGTCTGCTGCCCAGTCTGTCTGAAGCGTCCCGATCGCAAGGCCGACGATGAGCGTAAACGTCGCGATCGTCCACGCCGTGCGGCGGAGCCACTTCCGTCTCCTGGGCAGCTTGGGCGTTTCCGGCGATATGGTGTTTGGTTCGATCAACGGACGATCAGAATGCGTTGCCTATGCCGAAATGAAAGCGAACCCTCTGCCACTCGTCGGCGGGAACTCCTTCCACACCGCCCGCACGGAACACCGCTTCGGGATCGCGCAGATCTTGGGGCGAAGGATTCAGCTTGACTCCGATGTCGAATCTCAGAAAGCCGAGAGGAGTCTGGTATCGAAGCCCGGCTCCGGATCCAACCCGCGTCTTGTCACTTCCGAGCTTCGCAAAATCCACAAATACGGCCGACTGGAGGGACGTGCCGAGGCCTGGGATCGGAAACTGATAGGAGAGGTTTCCCGCGAGCTTGGTCAGCGCGCCCACAGGTTCAAATCGAAATTCGGGGGACCTGGTCGTGTCCTGAATAACGTCCTTCGGGCCGAGCGCGGCCGGTCCCCATCCTCTTACGTCGTTCGAACCTCCGGCGTAAAAGCGAATGTTGTCGAATCGCTGGAGTTCGATGGCCTCGCTCTCACTCACACCGCCCCGAGGCCAAAGGTCGCCTCGATAAAGACGTCCTGCGATGCCGGCGTATCGCTTCACGTGGCGGTACGCCGAGATGCTTATGCCGGTCTTCCAGTACCTGATGTCGGAGAACAGCAGCCCTGTGCCGTGCTCGAGCGATGGGCGCACGAGGAAACCCCTGGTCGGCTCCAGGTAGTTGTTGGCTTTTCCGATGACGGCAGCCACCGAAAAGATGCCGCGGGTAAACGAACTCGCGCCGATGGAGGCCGCTCCGATCGGATTGGCTCGGCCGATGGAGAATGCGGCACTGACCGTTCTGAACGGCATCACCTCGTATACCAGAGACGTCGTTCCACCGACCTCTTCTTCCTGCGTGATGCTGTCCTCGGTGCGGATGAAGAACGCCGAGAACGTACTCGACAGACGCTTGCGAAGGAAGTAGGGCTGATGGAGCGACACCGATGCCCGCTTGCGGAGGCTCTTCACGAACCCGTCGATGTTGCGCTCACCAAGGCCCGTGTTGATCAATCCGGAGACCGTCAGCCGCCTGGCGGCTCCAAGGAAATTTCTCTTCAGAAACTCCGCCTCAACGTTC
>DATKEJ010000006.1:0-5012 GCA_035512315.1 Rhodothermales bacterium
CTTGCATTTCTGACCGCGCTCGTCGCCTACGTCCCGTTTCTCCTCTTCGGATACGCCCCCGCCACGTTCGGAGCAGCCCGGCTGCCCCTGTCGATGATCGCGGCCGGAGCGAATGTGTTGGCTTGGTACTGGTTTGTAGCCCTCTATCTACGCGCTCGTCGTGTGGATGCACCGTCGATTGCGGTTCGTCTCTTTGACCTGGCCGTCTTCTTCCTCGTACTCGCTACTCTCGGCGCGTGGGGGCTTTCCGGAATGCAGCTCGTCGGTCACGACGACGTCGCCTTGCGGATGGCGCTTACACACGTGTTCCTCGACATCTTTTCAGAAGGCTGGTTCGTGCTCGGAGTGCTCGGACTCGCCGCATCCGAGGTGAATCTCACCGGAAAGTCGGCTGCCTGGGGCGTTCGGATGGCCGCCTTGGGCATCCCGTTCACGTTCGCCCTCGGCATGCCATCGTCCATGGTCTCGCCGCTTTTCGGGCTGTTGTCGAGTCTGGGAGGCATTGCCGTCGCGATCGGGCTGGTTCTGATTGCCGTCCCGATGTACCGGCAGCTCGGAAATGCATCCTCGACCGGTGTCCGTTGGATGTGGCGCTTCGCCATCGCGGCGCTTGTCATCAAAGCGGTTGCAGAGGGCGTCGTGAGCATCGCACCGGATGCGAACTGGGCCGCTATGCCGCATCTCCGGATCATCTACCTGCACGTCGTGCTCCTCGGATTCGTGAGTGTCGGACTAGTTGCTGCCGCGCATTCCGCATGGGGTGAGAGTGCCACGCGGGGCCGCACCGCATTCACAATTTCGATTGCCGCTCTGCTGATTTTCCTCCTTCCCTACATGCCCATATGGCCGCTTGCCTGGCGCGGCGTGTGGCTTCTCTGGGTGACGGCGGCACTGGCATTGGGACCGGTGCTGGCGGCGGCGTGGATGATTCTTGGGAAGAGGTTCTAGGTGCAAAGTGCAGGGTGCAAGGTGCAGGTCATCCCGCGCTTGACCCGGGATCGAATCGGCTATAAAGCTCATCCAAACGCCGAATGCCCCGACCCCGGCGGGCCACTACTCCCAGGCCGTGGTTCACAACGGCACCGTCTATGTCGCCGGCCAGCTCCCGATCGATCCGGACACTGGTGAAAGTGTCTCGGCTCCATCGAAGAGCAGACGGAGCAGGTACTGAAAAACGTGGTTGCGATTCTGAAGGCGGCCGGCAGCGGACTCGAGCGCGTTCTGAAGGTGACCGTCTACGTCTCAGACATCGCGCTCTGGGGCGGGGTCAATGCCGTATATGCGAAATTCTTCGGCGATCACCGTCCCGCCCGGGCGGTCGTGCCCACGCGGGACCTGCATCACGGGTTTTTGATCGAGATGGAGGCGGTGGCAGTAGTGTGAAACAATTCCCTCACCACGTACCTTCGGCCCCATGCGGTGTCAGGTCATTTACGCGGTACTGTTGTTGTCCACGCTGCTGGGTCCGGTAAGCGCGATGGCACAGGCCGTCCCGGCCGACACGGCGCGCGTCATACTCGGCGTCGCAGAGACGCTCAGAGCGAGGGGTGAGATCGAAGAGTCGGAACGGCTTCTGAGGCTGATCCGACGACTGTATCCAGATACCGAGGCGGCGCGTCTCGCCTCCGAAGCCCTGGTCGAATCGCGTCAGACAGGAGAGATCGGCAGCGGAAACACCGAACTGATCGTCTTCAACACGTTCTACGGCGCGGCTCTCGGCGTCATTATTCCGGCCGCCCTCGGTGCTGAAGATCCCGAACCGTACGGAGCCGGTATCCTTCTGGGCGCGCCGGCAGGATACGGGTTGTCAAGACTCTACACGAGGAAGTATCCCGTAACGACCGGTCAGGCCAGGGCGATGACGTTCGGCACATGGTGGGGAGCGCTTCAGGTGTTGGGCTGGAGAGAGGTGCTGGATATCGGTGAGACAACGGAAACAGTCTGCTTCGATCCGCCGGACAATATGCAGTGCTTTGAGGCAACCAGCGAGTCCGACGAAGCGCCTTACGCGGCCATGCTGGTCGGCGGGCTGTCTGGGCTCGCCTTGGGAACGATCATTGGAAGATCGGTACCAATCGAAGGCTCGACGGCGCTCATCGCGAATTTCTCGGGGATCTGGGGCAGTTGGTTCGGCTCGGTTCTTGGAGTACAGATTGATGGGGACTCGTCGAACGACTTCGAAACCAATGACGATGATGACGACTTCCTGACCACCATACTTGTCGTGGGCAACGTGGGCCTCCTGGCAGGCGCGCTGGGAGGATCGTCGTTGGGATGGTCAACGGCCGACGCCTGGACCGTCCACCTGTCGGGCATTGCCGGCATTATCGGTGGGTTCGGGATCGATCTGCTGGCGTCGGTCGAAGACACCGAAACGGTTATGCTCATACCCGGAATAACGAGTGCAGCCGCACTCGGCGTCGCCGCGGCTTTGGTCAGCAACGACCGCACGACTTCATCGGCAGATCGAGGGCCGCGTGTGTCCATGATCGATTTCGCGGACGGGAAGTGGAGTGCCGGCATTCCCACACCTGTTCCGACGATCATACCCACGTATCGAGACGGTCAGAAACTGTACCAACCCGCTGGGAAGGTGTCGATCGTCAGGATGAGGTGGTGACTTCGGGGCTTGGTGCAAGGTGCAAGGTGCTTGGTGCAAGGTGCAAGGTGCAAGGTGCAAGGTGCACGAGTGCCGTTGTCATTCTTTGCGGCTGCGAGGCCCGGTTCAGCGAGTCGCGGCCGCCCTTGACCACCCCGGGCTGAGCGCTTCCCGGGAGTCCGGGTCGGCGAGTAGGTCGTCGCGCTCAGCCGCCCCCTCGTGAGGAGGACAGTCGCGGTGTGCCCCCCCGGCTGAGCACCCCTGGAAGTTTGTGCCGGAGATCAATTTGCGCTAAACCTCTCCGTGGTCTCTGCGTTCTCTGCGTGAGAAAATTCTCCCCTCCGCGCCTGTGTATTCTTTGCGGCTGTGCGGTCCGGTTGTGCTAGCTCGCTTGGGGCCGGCTCACGACACCGATCGGAGGGTCGTTTAGCCTTTCTCCTTTAGCGTTTAGCGTTTCGTTTAGCGTTTCTCGTCTAGCGTTTTCACTCTGGATCCCGGATCGAGTCCGGAATGACGGTTCTTGGCGTGTCTTGGACCAACCCAATCACAGGTCGGACCTCGGACTTCGGACGTCGGACGTCTTAGATGTTTATCGCCTGCCCGTACGCAGCCCGTGCCGCCTCCATCACGGCCTCGGTGAGCGTCGGGTGCGGGTGCATCGACTCCATGATCTCGTGCGCCGTCGTTTCGAGCTTTCGGGCAATAACGATTTCCGCGATCATCTCGGTGGCGTCATAGCCGATGATGTGGGCACCGAGCAGTTCTCCGTATTTGGCATCGAAGATAAGCTTTACGAATCCTTCAGGGTGTCCGATCGCCGCCGCCTTCCCCGACGCCTGGAACGGGAATTTGCCGATTTTGAGGTCGTACCCGGCCTCCTTGGCCTTCGCCTCGGTGTAGCCTACGGATGCGATCTGCGGTTGGCAGTACGTGCATCCGGGCACGTTGTTGTAATCGATCGGCTCCGGATTGTGACCCGCGATCTTTTCTACGCAGACGATCCCCTCATGGCTCGCGACGTGGGCGAGCCACGGTGGGCCGGCAACATCGCCGATAGCGTAGATGCCCTCGACATTCGTCCGGTAGAACTCGTCGACTTTGATAGCGCCTTTCTCGTGCTTCACGCCGAGATCCTCGAGGCCGAGGTCTTCGACGTTCCCGCTCACTCCGACGGCCGACAGCACTTGGTCGACTTCGACCGTTTCGGAGCCCTTAGCGGTCTTGACGGTGACCTTGCACTTCTTTCCTGACGTATCCACTTTCTCGACGGTGGATGCGGTCATGACGTCGATACCCGCCTTCTTGAATGACTTTGCGAGTTCTTTGGAGATCTCCTCATCCTCGATTGGCACGAGGCGGTCGAGCATCTCTACGATGGTGACTTTGGTGCCCAGGCTGCTGTAGAAGTACGCGAATTCGACGCCAATGGCGCCGGCGCCCGCTATCAGCATGCTGGCCGGGCGTTGCGTCTGAAGCAGCGCCTCCTTTGAGGTGATGATTTTCTTTCGATCGATCGGAAGAGGTGGAATTTCTTTGGGGCGCGCGCCGGTGGCGATGATAATGTGCTTGGCCTCGACCGTCTTCTTCTCGCCGATCTTGTTGCCGTCCATGTCCACTGACGGCTCGACATTGACTTTTCCTTTGCCTGCCAGCTTCCCGCGACCCTGGATCACGTCGATCTTGTTCTTCTTCATGAGGAATCCGACGCCTTTACTCATCCTGTCGGCGGCGCCGCGGCTGAAACCGACGATCTTGTCAAATTCGGGAGTGACCGATCCCTCGACTTTGATCCCGTAATCTGCCGCGCGGCCGAAAGTCGTGACGATCTCAGCGCTCTTGAGCAGCGCCTTGGTTGGGATGCAACCGATGTTGAGGCATACCCCGCCGAGCTTGTCCTTTTCGATGACCGCCGTTTTCAGCCCGAGCTGAACGCCGCGAATCGCCGTTTCATATCCTCCCGGTCCGGTTCCGATTACAATCAGATCGTAGGATGTGTTAGCCATATTCAAAACGTAGTGTGAGGTACGGTCAGTACTCCCTGGACTTTGGAAGCGCTAGCACGGAAAGATACACGCGCCTTGCCTGTTTTGTATGATTGTGCCGTGAAAGCGAAAAGACGTCCGAAGTCCGAAGTCCGAAGTCTCCAGCTCCGTCGCACCGTCGCAGCGCACATTCTCGTGGCCAAGCCGACGGACGCTAGACACTAGGCTCGTTCGCGACTCTAGGACGGCGGCCGGCAAATGTGTAGTGGACCTCGGACTACGGACGACGGACTACGGACGTCTTCGTGGATAACTTTCTCGAACAGAATTCGCTCGTGCGAGTACATTGAACGTTACGTTTCGGGGCGCTCATGTGTCTATATATTCGCCCCCGTTTACGACGATATCCCGGAAGTCAACAAACCCAGTCA
>DATKEJ010000007.1:0-4372 GCA_035512315.1 Rhodothermales bacterium
CGGACGACGGTCATCCAGCCTCCAAACTTCCCAGGATGGCAGAGGGTCAACCTCAGTGAGGAGGTCGGCAGCGGTCTCAAGAACCGCTGGCCCGTCATGGTTGACAACGATGCCAATGTTGCAGCGCTCGGTTCCGCATTCTTCGGCGCAGGCCGGCCGTTTGGCTCTTTCATCATGATCACGCTCGGCACGGGCGTCGGAGGCGCGATCATTCACGAAAGGCGGCTGTTTCGAGGGACCACCGGGTCGGCGGGTGAGATCGGCCACGTTTCGATCGACTACAACGGACCCATGGCCGCCGCCGGCATCCCGGGCGTCGTCGAGGCCTACGTAGGACAACGCTTCCTTTCCGAGCACGCACGGCTGCACCTGAAGACCCACCCCGACAGCCTGGTTTTCAAAATCACCGAGGGTAAAGACTACAAGCTCGATCCGAAGATTCTGGCTGAGGCAGCCGAGAAGGGTGATTCTGCAGCTACGGAGATCCTCGCCTGGGCCGGGCACAAGCTGGGGTGGGGCCTCGGATCGGTCGTTAACGTTCTCGACATCCGGAAGATTATCGTCGGCGGCGGCGTATCGGCCGCCGGCGATCTGATCCTCGGGCCGGCCCGCACCGCACTCATGCAAGCAGTGATGCCGGGGATGCGCGACGGCGTCGAAATCATCAGAGAAACACTCGGCAACAAGGTGGGTATGCTTGGCGCGGCCCAGATGGCATTCGACCACGCGGGCTAGGCTCCGACCGCACGAGGGGGGATTGAATCAAGGTTGCTTTGAAGACCAGGGTGCCGGGAGCTAACAACACGTCGCAGCCACCACCCGTACGCGGCGCTCAACGGAAGGCAACCGTATCCGCAGCATGTCTCTTTTTCGTCATCGCGCTTGCTGCGCCGTCGCTCGCCCAGTCAGGTGAATCCTCCGGCACGACGGCCGACCAAACGGTCCGATTTGCAGCAAAAGACTCCCTGGTTCTTGTCATCGGCGACTCATCGAGGATAGGACGACTGTTCGGCTCCGCCACTATGACCAACGCGGATGTAAATCTCTCCGCGTACCGGATCGACATCGACTTCGACACCGAGCAACTTAGCGCCGTCGGGCTCGCGACCGACACCGGCCTTGTCGGAAAGCCCCAGTTCGAAAAAGGAGAGGAAAAGTTCTTCGGCAGCCGGCTGACATACAATCTCGAGTCGGGGCGAGGGCGCGTCGAAGGCGCGCGGACCACCCTCGACGAAGGGTTTATCTACGGCGGCGTGAGCAAGCAGGGCGCTGACTCAGTGCTGTACGTGAAGGACGCAATGTTTACCACATGCGATCACGAGGAGGCGCCTCACTATCACATCCGCACCGGCAGAATGAAGATCGTGAATGGAAAGTGGATTTACACCGGTCCGCTGCACCTGCGGATCCTCAATATCCCGCTCCCCGTGTGGCTGCCGTTCGGATTTCTTCCCGCCACGGAAGGCCGTCGCAGCGGGCCGCTTCCGCCGACCTATGGGGAAGACAGCCGCGGATTCTTCCTAAGAGACTTCGGGTGGTATTGGGCGATAAACAACTATATGGACGTCCAGACTCGACTGGGCATCTGGACGAACGGCAGTTTCCAGATCGCGCCGCAATTCCGGTACAACAAGCGCTACGGGTATTCCGGCCAGGCTTCGCTGGACTGGGTTCGGAGCTTCAGCGGACTGGAGAACGATCCGGATTTCCAGCAAGCCGACACGTGGTCGCTTCGCGCGAACCACACCCAGACCATCGGAACGACCGCCTCGCTTAATGCGAAGATCGACTACGCAACGTCGAATTACCTTCGGACGGTCGCCCGCGGTTACGACGACCAGGTCCGCCAGACAATCGGCTCCGATCTTCAGTTCAACAAGCGGTGGAAGGGGAGGACCCTTACCCTGTACGCGAGTCAGCGTCAGGTGCTCACTACAGGAGAGGTTCAGATGACCTTGCCTCAGCTTTCGTTCTCTCAGCAAACCATTAGGCCGTTTGCATCCACGGGGGCGTCGCGATCGCCGGGTCCGCTCGAAAATCTCACCGTCTCATATCGGGGCGGCATCACGAACCGGTACCGATTCGTCCGCGACACGTTGCTGGCGGGGAGCGCCGAGATCGACTGGTTCGACGCTCTCTTCTCGCAAGACAAGTACCGGCAGGCCACGGGTGACGACGAACGATTCGACTTCCAGGCGACGCACAGCGTGCCGATCGCCGCGAACTTTTCAGTCAACAGGATTCCGGGCCTCAACCGCCAGATGCGGCTCAATTTCGCCCCCAGTTTCCAGTACAACGAAGACTGGTACCTGCGCACTGAGCGCCGGCGATTCGATCCGGATTCGGGCCGGGTGATCCTTTCCAGCGAGTCGGAATTTGCCGCGATCCGGCAGTTCTCAACGAGCGTCAACGCCAACACCGAGTTCTACGGGACGTTTCCGTGGCGCATCGGGCCTTTCCGGACGTTCAGGCACGTCGTCCGCCCCAGCGCGGCAATGACCTTCCGCCCGGATTTTTCATCGGATGTTTGGGGTTACTACCGCTCCTACATCGCGGCCGACGGCACGGAGGTCCGTTATCCCATCGTCCGCGGGGTCTCCGCGGGTGACCAGCAGACGCTCTCGTTTCGCCTCGCAAACGTTTTTCAGGCCAAACGCGCCGTTCCCGATTCCCTGGCCGAGCAGGGAGGGAGGAGCGCCGCACCGTCGCAGCTCCTCTCGCTCGATCTCGGCTCGGCATTCAACTTCGCCGCAGACTCGCTAAAGTGGGCGCCGCTTTCGGTCTCGGCGCGAACGCGCGTGCTCGATCGTTTTGACTTCAACCTGAATGCCTCGATGTCGCCGTACGCAATAGACTCGCTCGGACGCACCATCGATCGCTACACCGACAATCTGTTCCGCCTCACGAATCTGAGCTTCACGGCGCGTACGTCTGTCTCAGGGGGCCGCGGCGCCCGGCCCAGACGCCCGTATTCGGGGATGGGAAGCGCTTACGGATCCGGCGGCCTCTATTCGGCTACCAACGCAACCGGCGAGGCGCTGAGCACGTTCGGTTCCGATTATCGAAACACGTCGGTCGGCTACGCAGACTTCTCCAACCCCTGGTCAATCGCAGCGGATTTTACATATAATATTAATAAATCTGGGTTTAATACGAACAGGCGAGCCATCGTCAACACCGGGATCGACTTCAACTTGACATCCATGTGGAAGGTGCAGGCCAGGACAGGGTACGATCTCGGTGAGGGGGAGATCGTAACGACGAACATTACGATCCTCCGTGATTTTCATGATTGGGAAATGGGTTTCAACTGGACGCCGTTCGGCGATTTCGCCTCGTATCAATTCGACCTGCATCTCAAGACCGGGCCCCTGAAGGACTTGCTCCGCCTTCGCGTCCCGCAGCAAGACGATCGCTTCCGGCAGGTTTTGAACTGAATACCCCCGTCATCCCGAGCGCAGCGAGGGACCCCTCCGTGAGAGGGCGGAGATTCTCACGCAAAGCCGCAGAGACCGCAAAGGCGTGAAGTCTGACGTGCGCCTACAGGACTCATTTGGCGCGATAAGGCAGCGTCTCCCGCGTTAAGTGTTAAAACGGGAACACGGAATGAACGAAAACGAAATCGGCACAATCATTGTCGATTGTGCTGTTCACCTCCACAAGGAGCTCGGACCAGGATTGCTGGAAACCGTATATGAGGTCTTACTCGCTCATCGACTGCGTGAACGAGGTCTCACTGTCGAGCGACAGGCTTCGGTCCCGATCGAGTGGGATGGAATTAGATTCGACGCGGGATTCAAGGCCGACCTCATCGTCGAGCAAAAGGTCATTGTCGAATTGAGTCTGTCGAGACTCTGAACAGGGCCCATCAGAAACAAGTCCTTACGTACCTGATGCTTGCAGACAAGAAGCTTGGGTTTTTGCTCAACTTCGGCCGACCGGTTATGAAGACCGGAATCCGGCGGATCGTCAACGGTCTGAAAGAGTGATCTTCTGAAAGGACACGCCAGGCAGCGACATCTTTGCGACTTCGCCTCCCTGGCGGCTGATTCCCGCGGAAGTGCAACATGGAAGACAGACACTCTGCGTTCTCCGCGCTCTCCGCGTGAGAATAAAATGTAACCGCACGGCGCGCGGGCGGGATAGGGAACCCCAGCAATATCAGAACGTTAATCACTCTCGGTTTCGACGATACACTACTTGACGTCGGGCCGTGAGAGGCAATCTTACCATAAAGGAAGCAATGTTGAGGAGAGTCTTTTGGAGGAGACCCGAAAGACGCGCTGAGGAAGCGGTACCTTCCGATAGGGATTTGGCGCGTCAGCTTGGCGAGCGCCTGGCAGGTGAACTGCCGGCCCCCGGCCGCAACCGT
>DATKEJ010000008.1:0-7687 GCA_035512315.1 Rhodothermales bacterium
ACCGGCAGTCGAGATGCATCCATGAAAGGACAGTCTGTCGCCGAACGTGGACTTCAGGAACTCGGGGCGCATGTTTTTCGCCTCCGGCTGGAGTGTGTCGATGACCCGTACCCCCATTTCGATCAGCCGGTCGAACACCCACGAGCTCGATCCACACAATGGAACATGACGGGTACGTCGTATCGACCGGCGAGATCTATGAACCGCTGGTGCCTCGGTCGGAAGTGACGATCGTACAGTTCGGGGCTGTTCATAGGGCCGAGCTGCGTGCCTAGGTCCTCGCCGAGCCAGAGAAGGTCGATCAGACCTTTCATGTTCCAGGACGACGCGGACCTCTCGGTCATCGAGGCTGCGTACGACCGCGCATTGACCCGAGCTGCCTTTTAGGAGGTCATGCGTCGTCGAGGTCATCGAGAAGTCCCGGATGCCGCAATCGGATAAACGCGACGCTTGTCAACGCACCCGCTTCCCCCCAGCAGGCATCGGATCTGCCGGCCGGCGTGTCGCGGCCGGAATGGCCGTAATTCTCAGGCATCAGGCCGGGAGGGTATGAGTCGAACGTGTTGGGACTCACTCCGGCATTTTCCGGAATCGACGCGAGGGCGAACGACGCACGGAGTGCGGCGCGCCCTCTCTCCAGATACTCTTTCAGCCCGGTGGCTTCGTACATCTCGAAATAGTGAGGAGCGAAAAGGGATTGCCGCGCGTCGTTCCACTCCGCATCGGTGTTCATGACCCCGAATCCGCCGAAAGCAAACAGGCTCAGGAAGGGCGGATTCCAGACCTGCTGGTAGAGCGACAACGAGTCAGTCGCCTGGATCGCCAGCTTCAGCAGCTCGCCGTCATGGGTCAGTCGGTACGCCCCGAGCATCGTCCTCGCAGTCCAGTGGACAGCGAGCGAGTTCTGGGGCATGATTCCGGTGTACGGATCTACCATGTCAAGCTTCTTGGGCGAGCACGAATAGAACGTTTCGAAGTCCTGATACCTCTGGTACTTCATTACCTCGGCAGCGAGGAACTCGGCGCCGTGTAGCACGCTCGGGACGACGTCGCCGAAATCCGGATGTCCGGCCACTGCGGCAAGGAAAGCAGTCGCCGCACCGGTTTCAGCGGAGTGATTCAAGGTCTCGTCGGCACGCAGGCCGGTGTCGTCCCAATCGAACCACGGCGGAATCGATCCATCCACTTGCTGCAGCCGGCACAGACAATCCGCCAGCGATCGGACCATCGAGAGGCCCGCGCCCGATCGCTCCACGTCATTCACCCAGTGAAAGAGCCACTCGCCTGTCAGCGCGGCATCGGCGACGTGGACGCGCCTTTTACCTCCATTCAGTCTCGGAATGGATCCCCACCACTCGTCCTGGTCGTAGGCATACAGAGCGGGCCAGAGTCCATCCCATCGCGGCGCACTCAACGTGGTGGCAGTCATCAGGCGACCTGCCTCGAGCCACCGGCCCTCGTGTCTGACTGTGCCGTTTGCACCCAATCCGTACGCCGCCCGCTGGTTGTTGAACCAGTACTGATTCCAGATCACCGGATGCGGTCTCCTGAAATAGTCGGCGTGAGCGCTCTCTGCAGAAATCCCTCCGGCCGCTCCCCCGCCGAGCGTGAAGCGAACGAATAGCGGCGTGGATATCAATGACGGATATCCGTAATCGGCATAGAGGTCGAAGGGGACGGTCTGTGGAAGCTTGTCGTCGAGATACGGGGCGGCAAACTGGCTCCAGAGAAAGGCGTTCACGGTTCGGAGCATGTCGGCGCCCGAGCCCGACGGACTCAACAGAAGGTAGTAGTCGAACCTGAAGACGTCGCCCTCGGCGGCTTCGGCAGCCGGGTCAATCTCGAACAGGACGTGACCGACCGGGCGCGTCGGCTCGAGCCCGTATCCGAGCATGACTTCGCCCACCGCAGTCGCATCCAGGTCGAGCGCGCACAGACGGGCATCCCTGCGAGCAGTCTCCGACTCGAAATCGGGTATGAGGGCCGCCCAGCCACCGATGCCGGAAACCATGACGACAGGGGACCGGAAGCAGTGGCTTCCAACGCGCATCTCCCTCTCAGGACGCAGGTTGGGCGCCCATCGATAGTCGTGGGGTTGTTTTAATGACGAGGACCAGCGGTCAACGAGTCCGTCGAACGGGCCGGTGCGATCGGCCGCGGCGGCGCATGTCACCCTCAGGAGGCACGGGTTTCCCTCCGGCCGCGAGAGCGTCCGAACGAGCCGGAATCCCCCGCGTCGCCTCTCGATGCGGATTCGTCCATCTACCTCTGTGATCGTCACGCTCTCACTTTCCCCACCTTGAGGCGGAAGCATCAGACAGTTGTGGCCGACGGAAAACGTAATCTCACCGGAGGCCGTCGCAGCGACTCGGCAATCACCATTCTCCAGAGTCACAATCTTGGTCAAGGTTCGAAATCGTTCGTGAAAGTCGTCGACGGGGGGTCAGACGACGTTAATCGATGAGGTCGGTCGATCTAGTTCGGAGTATACGGACGCGAACGTCGAACGTCGAATGTCAAACGTCGAATGTCAAACGTCGAACGTCGAATGTCAAACGTCGAACGTCGAACGTCGAACGTCAAACGTCGAACATCGAACATCGAACATCGAACATCGAACATCGAACGTATGAATATCATGAGAGATGCCGGCACGCGGGTTGAAGCGCGTCGGTGGGTCCGGTAATTTATTGTCTCGCGTGATACGCGCGGGTCACCATTCCAGACATCCCCACAGAGTTTCAGTGTCCGAAAGCACTCGGCCGCCAAGAGTCAGTTGTCTTCTGGTCACGGCTGATCGTCCTGTCTATTGCAGGAGGACCATTCTTTGTTATCAACGGCAATCCTACGAGAACAAGGAACTTGTGGTGGTCGACAACGGAGACAGGCCCATCGATCACCTCCTGGCCGGGCTTCCGGCCACGGAGGTCGTGTACAAGCGGGTAAGGCGAGAGCCGAACACATACATCGGATGGCTGCGGAACCTGTCGCTCGAGATGGCCACCGGCGAGTTCGTTGCACCGCACTGGGATGATGACGATTGGTATCATCCCGACCGCCTGACGCTGCAGCTCGAGCCGTTGATCAGCGGAGAGCACGACGCCTCGACACTCTCGTCCACCCTCATGCACGTGGAAAGCCCCGAGCACTTTGATCACCCGTTCGTTGGCTCGCTTCCCGACGGCGTCCCGCCGACGATAGTGCATCGGAAGAGCGACTCCATCCGGTATCCGGATCTGCGTCGCACCAGCGACACGTCCTACCTGGCGGCCTGGCGAACCCTGCGACACGTCAGTCTTGAACGAGCTTTCGCGTATCTGTACATACGCTGTTTCCACGGCGGCAATCTTTGGGAGGAGAATCACTTCCTTCGGCGGATGCGGAACACACCCAAGGATTTCGTGGCCTACCTATGGCACCGCTATCTTCGCGGCAACCTGCACGGGCACTCTCGCTTCAAACTTGACCGGAACGCGGCAGACGCGTTCAACCAGTATCTCGAAGATTCGCGACACCTGGGCATCTTCGATTCCGAGGTCTCGACGGAGATCCCTGAACGGACGGCTCCTCCTTCAAACACCAGATGAAAGTCAAACACGAGGACACCCGGCGGATCGTCGCAACGGTCCTGTGTTTCGTCCTGGTCTCGGTTGGCGCAGCCTTTCTTCCGCTCGCGATCGGCGCAATCATCATTCTCGCGGCGTTGCTTACCCTCCTTCTGATCACGGCATATCGACTGAATCGGGTGCGGCACGACGACATGTCGAAGCACCTGCATGAGATTCAGGCGACCCTTGATCTGTACACCCGGGAGAACTTCAGACAGCGACTGCCTCCGATGATCGGCTGGGCCGCGTCGCCGGTCCTGCTGTCAGACATCACAAGCGAGATACGCTTGCGACGCCCGAAACTCATCCTGGAGCTCGGCAGCGGCGTGTCGACGATCGTCATGGCCTATGCACTCGAAGAGCTGGGATCGGGACGCATCGTGTCGCTGGACCACATCGACGATTACACGAACCGCACGATCGCCGAATTAGCCCGTCACGGTCTGGAATCGTGGGCGGACGTCCGGCTTGCTCCTCTCAAACCGGTACGGCTCGGAGAGCACGACTGGTTGTGGTACGACGTCGCCGCTCTCGACGGATTGAACGAGATCGATTTCATGGTTGTTGATGGACCGCCCTTTGAGACGCAGTCGATGGCCCGCTATCCGGCCCTGCCGTTGACGATGGATCGACTGTCGACCACTGCCGTCATCGTCCTCGACGACGCCGATCGCCGTGACGAACAAAGGTGCCTCAAACGCTGGCTCGAGGAGTTTTCGGACATCGATCTCGAGCTGCGTGCCTCCCGGAAGGGGACGGCGATCCTGCGCCGGAATGCCCGATAAACCGCCCAGCCCTCAGTGACATCCCTTCGAGCGCTATATAGTCGCGTCCGATCGTTTGTAGGTTCGCCGATCGGACGGCAGTTGCGGCGCTGGGGCAGGATCGCGTTCGTTGGCGGAATTCTGGCCTATCTCGTCGTTCGGTTGTCGACGATTGGGTGGTCGGCGTTCGTGAGCTCCCTCCCGACAAATCCGATATTCTACTTCACGATTGGCTGCCTCTACTCCCTCCTTCCACTCTCGGAATCGCTGATTTATCGAAGGCTGTGGAAAGTCCCGGTTAGGACAATCCTTCCCGTCGTACTCGGAAAAAGGGCCCTCAATGCCGACGTCGTCGGCTACACCGGCGAACTGATGCTGTACGTCCAGTCTCGGCAACACGCGACGATCGGCGCGAAGAGGATTCGACAGTCCATCAAAGACAACCTGATCGTCTCTTCCATATCGTCGCTAGGCTTAGCATTCATTGTACTTGCGGTACTTCTCGGGACCGGACAGATTCTGCTTCCCAACTGGTCTGAGAACTCGTTCTGGGCCGTATTGAGCGTCGGCATCTTGGCGGGTGTTCTGGGGCTGGCCGTCTACAGATTCCGGCACGCGATATTCTCGCTTCCGAGGCGCGACCTCATGTTCATGTCGGCCGTTCATTTGACGCGCTTCCTTGCCGGTTTTGTGATTCAGGTGGTTCAGTGGTGGAGCGTAGTCCCCGACGCGCCATTCAGCTCATGGGCGACACTTCTCAGCGCCATGATCGTCACGAATCGGATCCCCTTCCTTCCGTCGAGAGACATCCTGTTCGTGGGAGCCGGTATCGAGCTGTCAGCGGTGGTCGGCGTACCTGCCGCCGTTATGGCCGGAATGCTCCTCGTCAGAACGGGGATCGACAAAATCCTGAACGCAGGGTTCTTCCTTTTCGCCCAGTTTAGACAGGCCCGCGGGGTGAATGATCTTCCGGCGCGACGAGACGGCACTGATAAATAACTAATCGCGTATGCCTACCGAACATTTCGTCCGCACGGGCGAGTAACTGTTCGCCCCCAAACGCTCAAACGATGGCCGCCATCACCATTCTCATCATCGGCGCGGGAGACCGTGGAACGGCCTATGCCTCGTACGCCGGTTACCGGCCCGATGCCGTATCCGTGGCAGGAGTCGCCGATCCGCGGCCGTTCTATCGCGAACGCGTGGCCGCTTTATACGGAGTTCCGGCAAATCGCGTATTCGCGGACTGGCGGGAGGCGCTCGCTGGGCCCAGGATGGCAGACGCCGTCATCATCGCGACGAGTGACCGCGAGCACACCGCGCCGGCGATCGCCGCTGCCGAGCGCGGATACCACGTGCTGCTGGAGAAACCGATGGCGCCCGATCCCGACTCCTGCCGGAAAATCGCCAATGCGGTTCGATCGAGTGACGTTCTTTTCAGCGTTTGCCACCCTCTTCGTTACACCGAGCCGACCAGGATCCTGCGCGACATCGTCGGACGCGGCCTGATAGGCGACCTGGTGAGCCTGCAGCACATCGAACCTGTGGGATACTGGCACCAGGCGCACTCGTTCGTGAGGGGAAACTGGCGGAACGAGACGGAATCAGGCTTTATGCTCCTTACCAAGTCGTGTCACGACCTGGACTGGATCCGATTCATCGTCGACGCCAAGTGCAGGCGGGTCTCCTCCTTCGGCAGCCTCTTTCATTTTCGGAAGGAGAATCGGCCCGAAGGAAGCTCCGATCGGTGCCTCGATTGCGGGGTCGAGCGGGACTGTCCCTACTCCGCGAAACGCATTTACCTCGAGGCGGTGAACGCCCGGAAGACCGACTGGCCTATATCGGTGCTCAGTCCGAATCCCACCCCCGCATCCGTTGAATCGGCGCTTTGGGACGGCCCCTACGGTAGATGCGTGTACGAATGTGACAATGACGTCGTGGATCACCAGGTCGTGAATCTCGAGTTTGTCACAGGCGCCACTGCGTCGTTTACCATGACGGCGTTTACCAACACGGACCACAGAAAATCGCACCTTTTCGGCACCCGCGGGCACCTCTACTGCGACGGAAAAACGATCGAGCATTTCGACTTCCTGTCCCACTCACAGAAATCAATCCCAATTTCAGTCCCGGATTACCCGGTGCTGATGGGACACGAGGGCGGCGACTTTCGTGTGATGGACGCGTTCGTGCGAGCTGTCGCGACCGGTGATCCATCAACCATACTTTCGGGGGTCGACGACACGCTCGAATCCCACCTGATGGTCTTCGCAGCGGAGAAGGCGCGACTGGAAGGCCGGGTCGTGCAAGTCGGGGATACCGCATGACGACACTATCGATCCTCAGCCTGATTGCCGCAGGCCAAGGCTTCTTCCTCGCTCTGATCCTCGCTGGGCGAAAGCAGAACTCCCTCGCCAACCACATTCTGGCACTAGCTATGGTTCTGTTTTCACTTGAGTTGTTGACCACGTTCTATCACGGGTCGGGGCTTGATCAAAGATTTCCGCATCTCATCGGCGCGACGTATGGATTCCCGTTCCTCTACTCTCCGGTGTTTCTTCTGTACGCGCAGGCTTTGACGGGCTCGTTTCGCCGCCTGTCGGCAAGTCAGGCGGCCCACTTCCTCCCCTTCCTCATCGTCACAGCCTACACGATTCCGTTTTATGCCATGAGTGGAGCGGACAAGATCCTCGTCCTCGAGGATCCTGCAGCGAGTCCGTGGTCAGATAGGCTATTCTTCATCGACCATCTGAAGTTCGCCTACAGCCTCGTCTATCTGGTTGCGATTCTCGTCGTGATCAGCCGGCACAGACGGCGGGTCCGGAATCGATTCTCCTCACTCGACAAAGTGAATCTGGACTGGCTTCGCTTCCTCGCCTACGGCGGATTCGTCACGTGGTTCGTAGCGCTTGCATTCTATCTGTACGGTCTATTCGCCAGTCGTCCAGATTTCGACCCGATCGAGGGGTACTCCGACCTCGTGTCCCTCGTGATCGCGGCTTACGTTTACGCGATCGGTTACCTGGGCCTGCGACAGCCCGAGATTTTCGGATCCGTGATCACTTCCGACGACGAGGATGCCGCGCCAATCGCCTATGTCAGATCGGGCATGGATGAAGGTCAGGCTCGAGAGATCGAGTCTCGGCTGCTGGAACTCATGGAAACGGCCTCGCCATACAGAGATCCGGAGCTCACCCTGCCTCAATTGGCCGATCGGCTCGGAATCTCGCCCCACAACCTGTCTCAGGTAATCAATTCGAGGCTCGGCCGCAATTTCTATGACCTCATCAATGAGTATCGGATCGAAGAAGTGAA
>DATKEJ010000009.1:0-8440 GCA_035512315.1 Rhodothermales bacterium
TAGAATGCTTCAGCGAATTCAAGTGTCGTTCGAGCGAGAGCGGCGTTTTCGAGCCGACGCAGCGCACGAGCTGTTCACTCCACTTTCCGGCCTGCAGAACGAGATCGACGTTGCGCTCCGGCACCGTCGCGAGCCTACCTACTACGAGAGAAGCCTCCTTGCCGCCAGAGGCCACGCCGAACGCATGGGCGCGACCCTGGACAGCCTCCTCCAGCTGTCAGGTGCTGAGAGCATGGAGGGACGAACAAGACAGAAAGTGGACGTCAGCAAGTTTGTCGAGCGACGACTGAAACATTTCGCGTCGAGAATTGCAGCTAGCGACATCGACCTTGTGCACGACCTTCACCGCAACACAATAGTCTCGGTCGATCCAAGCCACCTGGAGGTGATCATCGATAATATTATCGACAACGCAATCAAGTACACGCCGGCCAGAGGGACGATTCGTATTTCTGTGAGTCAGACTGTCGATGGAGTGGTTCTGACAGTGACGGATACCGGGGTCGGATTCACCCAGCCAGAGCAACCGCTTCTGTTCGACCGTTTCTTTCGATCGGATGATCCGTCGATCCAGCGGACGAACGGCAGCGGTCTTGGTCTTTCGATCGCTAACGCCTTAGTAGACATGTACGGGGGACAGCTTAGAGCGTCGAGTCCGGGGCGCGGCATGGGAAGCACCTTTGAAGCCAGGTTCTCGCTCACACCACCGTACCCGGCTCATAACGATTAACGGGACCCCGGTACCCGAACACCCACTGCAGTAGTCGCACCAGGTTCGGCGACTGCTTCTGAACGTACCACTGATCGGCAGCGCGACGAACTCCGAGGCCGTAGGTCGGGTACGGGTGGATCATGTCCGATATCTGCCGCAAGCGGATCCCGTGGCGCATGGCCAGCGCGTATTCGGCGATCATCTCTCCTGCACTCGTGCCGAGGATGCTCGCACCCAGAATCCGTCCGTTCCACGCTTTCGCAAACACCTTGATGAGACCTGTCGTCTCTCCGTCCGTCAGCGCGCGATCCAGTTTTGTGTACGGAAAGCGGTAGACCTGGAACGATTCGCCCTGCTCCAGCAGAGCGGCTTCAGTGGCGCCGACGTGGGCCAGTTCCGGATCGGTGAAAGTGGTCCAGGGTACGTGGTTCACGTCGATCTTCATCGGCCACTTCAGAAGCGCATTCGTAACGGCGACCTTCGCCATGTGCTCGCTCATGTGGGTGAACTGGTAGCGCCCCGTCACATCGCCGACCGCGAATATGTGTCTCCGATTCGTACGGCACCGATCGTCTACGGTGATCCCGCGGCGGTCGTAACTCACCCCCGCCGCCTCCAAATTCAAATCTTCGACGTTTGGGATTCGCCCTGTCGCCACGAGCACCGCGTCGACCTCTATTGCCTCGGTGCGTCCTCCTGCCGTCGCGGTAATAACGACCGCACCGGCGCGTTTTTCCACCGATGCGATGCCCGCGCCGAGGCGATACGCGCTGCCTTCTCGCTCGAGTGCGGCGCGCAGCATGCCGGCCAGTTCCTCGTTGTCGCGGGAAAGGATGCGGTCGCCGCGGTCGAACACCGTGACCGCAGATCCCAACCGGTTAAAGGCCTGCGCCATTTCGGTTCCGACCGGTCCGGCGCCAATGATGCCGAGCCGGTTCGGGAGGGCGTCGAACTCGAAGAGGCTCTCGTTGGTGAGGTAGGGCACGCTGTCCAGTCCGGCAATTGGCGGAGCCGCAGCTCTCCCACCGGCGGCAATGATGATGTAACGCCCCGTGGCCAGATCGATGCGCCCGTCCTCCGTCTGAATTTCGACCGTGTGTTCGTCGATGAAGCGAGTTTGGCCGTGTCTTACCTCGATTCCCATCCGCTCGTAGATCGAAGGCGCATCGGCCTCCTGGTATACCTCCTCGCGAAGGGTGTGCACGTGGCGCATCAGACCGGCAAAATCGACGTTGGGGGTGACGTTGATCAGGCCGTAGTGCTCGGCGTGGCGCATTTGATGGGCCACTTTCGCCGCCTTGACCAGCGTCTTGCTCGGTACGCAGCCGGTCCACGTACAATCGCCGCCAAGCCTGCTGCGCTCGATCAGGAGGGCTTTGGCGCCCAGGTTAGCTGATATCCCGGAAGCGGTCAGCCCTGCTGCGCCCCCACCGATCACGATGAGGTCGTGGGTGTACTTCATCTCAGTTGGCGCCGGCCTCCCGGCGAATCTTCTTTACTGCTGGATTGATTCCCAATTCATTGTGAAGCCGTCGGACTGAAGTTGAAGTGATCCGCTTCAGCTAAGCGGTAGACGGGTCGTGTACATCGGATGTCGTACCGTACTCATAGAGCGGGGCGATCTTGCGCGGATCGACGCCGAGCATGAATTGACACCACATGTACGTGTTGAGCAGCTGCTGGCGGAAGGGACCGCGCTGCAAGAAACGACGAGCGGATGTATTTACGTGCTGCGTTAAGAACCGGAAGCCGCCCCGTCGATGAAGCAATCGAACCATCTCGAGGTCCTCGAATACCGGGATCTCCGGAAAGCCGCCCACCTCCTCGAATACGCTACGCCGAACAAACAGGACGCGGTCGCCGAAGCAAATCTGTGGCACGCGAAAACGCGTGCAGAAACTGTAGAACCGGAGCAGCGGAGTCCAGGAATCGAATGCAAGGCGAAAGGCGCCACTCTCGACCGCACCTTCGTCGAGCACGGATCGAATGATCGAGAACGCTCCCTCCGGCAGCCGGGTATCCGCATGGAGGAACACGAGCACGCTGCCCGATGCCTCGGCCGCGCCGGCGTTCATCTGAACCGCCCGACCGCGTTCGGACTGAATCACCCTGGCATAAGAAGCCGCCAATTCACGCGTCCGATCCGTCGAGCCTCCATCGACGACGATCAACTCGACAGGATCGACATCAGACGGGATCGCCTCGAGTGTTTGCTCAATGTAAGAGGCCTCGTTGAGGGCCGGCATGATGACCGAGAACATGTCAGTGCTCATGCCCCTCGGCCTCCTCGTCAGTGACCGCCAGCCCAAGACCTTCCGTAATGCGATTCACAAAGTTGAAGTAGCTCATAATCAAACTGGCTTGGAGGCGAATCCCTCGATCAAATTGAGTCTGCGCGTGGACGTTACATCGACGCGCTGCAATCCGCCGACAGCGGAGATTACGGGCCCCTTTTAGCCTATTTGAAGGTGGAGCTTTGAATGACGTACGATCCAAGTACCAAGTACTTTACACCAAGTACCGAGGCGCGTTTTTCACGGACCCCTCGCAATGCCTCGACGTATATTACGCGCCTCTCGGGGCTATAGCTCAGCTGGTAGAGCGCTTGAATGGCATTCAAGAGGTCAGGGGTTCGACTCCCCTTAGCTCCACATCATTACGGTCCTGTGTGAACTCAAGACTGTAGATGGGCCCACGCTGCGTCTTCCTCCTCTCGGCCCCAATACTGTTAGCCCATCTGTCACCTCCAGGGTTGCTTGTGGTTCCTCGATAACGAGCGTGCGCGTCTCACGGCGAGAAACCCCACGGCATTCGAGTAGACGGTTATCTTCCCCCGCTTCAGGAATCCGGATTTAGTTCTGAGGACGTCAGGACATGTCGCGCGACCGCACCGCCCTGAAGGTCGATTGCCGAGTGCAGAATCATCGGCCAGACGAGCGACCCCGTTCCGACATAGAGTAGGCCCATAAGAAGTCCGACTGCACCAGTCTTGAGGACTCCGGTCAGCCCCTGATAAAGGTGGAATACGCCGAAGGCTGCCCCGGCGATGACCGCTGCAGGCCACTCACCGACGAAGGCGGCGAGGTACCAGATCAGGTATCCGCGATAGACGATCTCTTCGCAGATCCCCGCAGTTACTGAAAGCCACCGGAAGAGCCCGGCCTCTTTCGACGTATGCGGGAGGAACGCGGCGAAGGCGTTCATCTGCTTCCGGAGCGGCTCCAACCCCTTGTTGTCGAGCTTCCGCACTCCACGCCACTGCGAGTAAAGGAACGCCAGCCCAAACACCGCAATCGTCAGGCCGGCGTTCAGTTGCATGCCGCCGGGGAGGGCGAAGCCGAGGAGGTCGGCGGGGCGGTCCGAAGCAGCCCAAAGGATCACGATACACGCGGCGACGCCCCACTGCATGATCATCGTGCTCCGGTACTGGCGATTGCGGGCATCCGGAACTCCGGCACTCACTCGGCTGGCCAGGCGTCGATATTCCCACGCGCCGCGCAACGGAACCACGGCGAGCAATGCCGCCACGACGGCATGGTCCCACCATTCAGGGCTTATCATATCTGGTCTCCCAGCTGGAAGGGGAGGCGGGCTCGCCGGCCTTGCGGGCCGGCGTGAGAACGATTACACGTATCGACCCTCGACCCTCAACTCCTCTTCGATCGGCCGCACTTCGATGCTGCCGATCCGAGCCGACGGCCACTTCGCCGCGATTTGGATCGCCTCCTCGAAATCGGCGGCCTCGACCAGGAAAAAGCCGCCCAGCTGCTCCCTGGTTTCGGCGAACGGACCGTCGGTCACGGACAACCTCCCGTCCCGGATGCGCACCATAGAGGCGGTCGTCGCACTCTGCAGCGGATAGGCGCTGACAAGGCGGCCGTCACGCGTCAACGCGTCGACGTACTCCAGCGTCTCCTGTCGAAGCTTGAGCCACTCGCCCTGTGAGAGGGCCTTGAGCTTCTCCTCTTCCTCATACGCCAGGCATAGGAATTTCATTGGTTACCGAGCCTCCCAATCATTCGTTCGACGTCTTCCGGCAGCTTCGCGCGCCGAACCACCTGCGGCCACAGATCGACCGGCGGCTCTTTAACCAGCTTTGCCGTAAGGGTTACCGCGCCGAGGTCATCGTGCAAATAAGCACGCAGCCCGCAGTGCATCGCATCGCAACTCGCACAAACGCCAGGGCGACACCTGCTCCAATGGCACGTTCGTCCAATATAAGAGCCCGTAGGATCCGCCAGGAAAACGTCCGCGCCCTTGTTGCGACTCTGGGCATGCCCCGCAAGTTGCCGCCCAACCTTGGCAAGCACGGTCAGGTCCATGTCGTCCTCAACGGTCACGATCACACCGACGTCCTTCGGCTCGGGCTTTGAAGTCGTGACTGAGCCAAGGAGTGCAATCCGTTTGACACCATCGAGGCGGGATGCCTTCCTCACAAAATCAGCGACCTCATCAAGCAGGAATTCCCGAATGTTGGACGGTGTATCGCGCGTCAATTGGGAAACCTCAGCGTTCAATGCTCCCTTCATTCAGGACTAGGCTCTCCGTTTTCTCCAGCGCTGAAGGATGGCCTCGGCCTCTTCCTTCGTCACGGGGTCCCAGTCGATCATGCCGTTTATGATATGATCGATCAAGGCTCCGTCGACCTGCCAGTTTTCTCGTGCCATCTTTCGGGCGCCTCCTCGCGCCTGTTAAATATACACGGGGTGCGGAGAAATTCTTCTTTGCGCTCTTTGCGGCTTTGTGCGAGAATCCAGGGCTGTCGAGGCGAGCGAACTTCGTGACGAATTTGCGGATATGCTTCGGAAAGCGTATTGAGTTGCCGACAAGGTCGAAACTATGAGCGAAACCACATCCCGTGATCCCATCCCGAAGCCTGACTGGGCCGACGTGGCCTCCCTTCTCGAGGTAGCGCGAAAGCTCGGCGCGACCCTCGATCTCGATACGCTTGTTGCTGAAATTCAGGAAGCCGCACTGTCGACCCTCCAGTGCGAGCGAGTTTCCCTGTTTCTCTTCGACACAGAATCGGACGAATTGTGGAGCCGGTTCGCCACGGGTTCGAGCGAGATCCGCTTCCCGGCGGCGGCAGGCATCGCCGGTGAAACGCTCAGTTCCGGCAGGATCATCAACGTACCCGATGCTTACCGGGACGTGCGCTTCAATCCGGAGGTAGACAGGACGACCGGCTTCGTGACCAGAAGCATTCTTTCGGTACCCATGTTCGGCTACGACGGAACTCCTGTCGGCGTGCTCCAAGTGCTGAACAAGAAGAACGGCCCTTTCACGGAACACGATGAGAGCGTCGCCGAGACCTTCTGTTCGCTGACGGGCGTTGTCGTCCAGCGGCAGCTTCTGCTGATGGAATTAGAGGAAAAGCAGAAGATGATGCGAGACCTCGCAGTGGCGAGGGGAATCCAGCAGTCGTTCCTTCCCGACCACGCCCCCGTGGTCGACGGTTACAGCATCGCCGGTTGGAATCGCCCGGCCGACGAGACCGGAGGAGACTGTTACGACTTTGTGGAGTTTCCCGAGAACCGCGCAGGATTTCTGCTCGCTGACGCCACCGGACACGGCATAGGTCCCGCGCTCATGGCCTCACAATGCCGGGCGCTCATCCGCGGGGTCGTCTCGGCGACCGGCGATCTGTCTGAGGCAATCGAGACGACGAATCGAATACTAAACAAGGACTTGCGGCCGGGTCTTTTCCTCACTGTTTTCCTGGGGTACCTCGACCACCAGGCTTGCGAGATATGGTACGTGAGCGCCGGGCAGGGTCCGATTCTCCTTTTCCGTCGGCGCACGGGTGAACGCATACTTCTCGACGCAACAACGACTCCGCTCGGAATTTTTCCCTTCATCGACGCATCCGTCTCGGAGCCTGTCAAACTCGAGCCTGGAGACGTCTTCGTGGTGGCCTCCGATGGGTTTTTCGAGTGGCAAGACCCCGACGGCGAGGAGTTCGGGACAGGTCGGATTTTCGACATGATCGAGAGAGCCGAGGAGGCCTCAGCCTCTGAGATAATCCATCTTACGAGGTCGGCCGTTGTGGAATTCGCCCGCGGGACGAAGCAGGACGACGATCTGACGGTCGTGGTCGTCGTGCGATAAAAAGGCCAATGATGGCTGATCACGCCCACCCCTCGTCTTCGCCGCGGTTTTGCATCATCTTCGCCTGCAGTTTCGTAGAATCGGGGCAACCCTGGCGGTTTTTTCGAGGTCCACAACATTCGTTTCAATGGGTACCTCACAGGTGACGACCGAGTCTCATCCGAGCGTGCACGAGTCCGACGTAATTCCTGAAGCTTCGCAGTACGTCTACCGGCTGCTGAAAGAGGATCTCCCCGACGACATCTACTTCCACACGTATCTGCATACCTCCGACGTGGTTCGTGCCGCGAGGAGAATCGGCGAGAGCTCCGGAATCTCCCAGAAGGAGCTTTCGCTACTGACATTGGCGGCGTGGTTTCATGACGTCGGGTTCGTGCGTGGCGCATCCGACCATGAACAGTCGAGCGTCGCGATCGCGTCGGAGTTCCTGACTGATAAGGGACTCTCACGTCAGGAGATCCATCTGATCTCGGAGCTCATCTTGTCGACCAGCGTCACTCGTGAGCCCGAAACCGAATTGGAGCGCATTCTCCACGATGCCGACATCGCCCACATCGGCAAGGAGAAGCGCTTCTTCGTCTACGCGGAGCGGCTGCGGAAGGAAACCGAGGTTCAACGAGGCAAACCCTACACCGAGCTCGAATGGCAGGAGATCCAGCTCGATTTTCTCACTCGGACCAAGTTTAAAACGGAGTACGCACGCAAGCGCTACGCAAGGGGTCTCGAGAACAACCTGAAGCGAACCAGGCAAATGGTCGGGAATCTGCTCGACGGGAGCAAGCCGGTGCCGCAGGTCGGCGCAGGCGGGCGGGCGCCGGGCCGGGGAATCGAGACCATGTTTCGCGCAGCTTACCGGAACCATATCAACCTGAGCTCGATCGCCGACAGCAAGGCCAACATCATGATCAGCGTGAACGCCATCCTGATGTCGATCATCGTCTCCTTGGTGTCGACCAGGCTCGATGCCGATCCGGTGCTTCTCATCCCCTCGGCCATCCTGCTCTTGACGTCTCTTACCGCGATCGTATTCGCGATCATGAGCGCGCGGCCGAACGTGACGTCCGAAACGCTTACGCTGGAAGACGTGCGCAGCAAAGAATCCAACATCCTCTTCTTTGGGACGTTCGCCAATCTCGATGCCGAGGATTTCAGAGTAGGACTCAAATCCATCATGCAGGACTGGGATGCCCTGTACGACAGCATGATCCACGACCTCTATGGGCTGGGACGCGTGCTCCAGAAGAAATACCGCTTGCTGTGGATCTCCTTCACCGTGTTCATGGTCGGTCTCGTTTGTACCGTGGCGGCGTTTCTGGTGCTGTTTGTGATGAGGAGTGGGGCATAGGGTCCGAGGTCCGAGGTCCGACCGTCCTCCAAGTCCCGTCATCCCGGCGAAAGCCGGGACTGGTCTCAATGTCATCCCGGACCGATCCGGGACTAGTCTCAGTGTCATCCCGGGCTTGACCCGGGATCCAGTGAGCCTGTGGGGAGCCGAGACGCTTGTGACGCTACCGGGTCCGAGGTCCTGAGGTCCATAGTCCGGAGTGCCGAGTGCAAAGGGTGCTCCGAGATGCGGCCCGGACAACCACCCCGGGCGAGGGTGCTCCGTGGTGCGGTCCG
>DATKEJ010000010.1:0-4722 GCA_035512315.1 Rhodothermales bacterium
CACGTTGCCCGTTGCCACGTACATGTCGGCGGCGGCGACGAGCTCCGGGACCTCGAGGGTCGGGAACCCGTCCTTGTCGTTCCCCGCGGCGTCACACCTCGGAACCTCCTCGAACAGCCTGCTGGAAGAGTACGCCATCCAGAGGCTACCCGGTCCTAGCTCTGGTCCGGGAATGCGGACGATCACGACGTTACCCGCTCGCGTTGCGGTAAAGGCGGATGTCGAGTCCTGAACCCATACGCCAGCCGAGTCGGTGACAAACTTTGTCGCCTTCGTTCCGAGCGCGTCTCCGGCGTAGCTGAACATGACGTTGCCGGCGTTGTCGAAATGCCAGTTGCTCCCGGATCCAGGAGCCAGGCCTTCGGTGTCGAGCGCCAGAATGCCGCCCGAGACGGAGTCACCGATCGAAGGGTCACCCCTGAACTCGACCGTTGCAACGAGATCATCGTTCTGCTTTCGGATCTCAATGGAGGTGATGTCGATCAGTCCCGGCAACAGTCCTGCGACAGCTTTGCCGGTGCCGCAATCGATCGGATCGTCGAGGGCGTCATTGACGGATTGCGCGCGCAGCGGGAGCGCCGCCGCCACGAGCACCATGCCCAATCCGAATCCCCTTAGTGTACCGGTCAACTCGCTACCTGCACTGAATCCATTCCACCACCCGGTGTCGCCCGCAGACGACCGTGCCTCGGTGGGTAAGATCAGGCTGCGCGGGCGGAAACGAAAGTGTTGTTCGAGATAATCCGTGAGGATTGAGACACTGCCTGACAATGTGGGGCGAATTGATGCTGCACGGGCTTATCGAGGTGTGATCACGTGCCCGATTCGTCGCACAGGCGCGAACCAGTTGACAACCGTTCAAGAATATTCTTATAATGGTCGCACACTCGCTTAGGCACGGCCTGTGCGGCATTGTCGACCTGGTCCCACAGGGTGCGACATTTTGTCCTGCCGACATGATTGTGTCTTTGCGCCGGTAGCTCTGCCTCGATGGGCACTACCACCTACCATAATTTGATTGGACTCCCGATGGTTTAGCCTAGACCAGGGATACAAGAGCCTCCGAGCCCGCCCATAGCCTCCGTAGCCACCGGCGGAGTCCGCAACCAATGGTGTAAACCATGGCGCAACTCCTTTATTCGATCTCCGCGCTGGGGATTGCAATGATGTTTGCCGTTTCGATGCAAAGCTCGAGTAATACCGGTGAAGGTGCGGTCTACCGCAACGAAGTCCTTACCCAGCTCGTGACGATCGGTCGCGACATAGTCGACGAGATTACACGACAGGATCTTCCGTTCGACGAGCAGGTCGATCCGAACCGCATTCCGCAGCCCGCAACCTATCCCTACGTCCACGAGCCCGAGAATCTGACACCCGAAGCCGAGTTTGGCAATTCGGGCTGCTACGCTCTCGATTCGTGCCTTGATCTCGACGATTTCCACAGCCCCGACGAACCCATCACCGGTGAGCGCAACGGGTTGGAGTACTCCGCGACGATAACAGTGCGTTACGTAGATGTTAACGACCCCAATCTTCCGGCGCCCGAGGAGGATTCCGGAATGAGCTTCGCCAAGGAGTTCCTGGTGACGGTCGAAACCGATGCGATTCAAGTGAACGGCGAACCGATTGCCGCGGAGTATCGCAGGGTTACGACCTATCCCCGCATTACGAATTTTTCCTACTGAGTCTGCCCCCAAGACTCACTCGGAAGTAATCGACAGTGACAGGAGCTTAGCTGACATGCAAAACCTGATCGCTTACTCGGTCACGATACTTGTCGCGTTCGTGATACTAATGATCATCATGACGGTCAACCTCCGTGTACAGCAGACCGCGATTGCGACGACGCAGTATCAGGCATCCAAGATCAGCCAGGCCGACCTGGTCGAAATGATGGATCGAGATTTTCGGAACATCGGTTCCTCGTTCCCCAACTACACGCTCGACCCGACGACCGCAATCATAGCGTTCGATTCAACCGGCGTTTTTACGTTCTGGGCTCAGACGGAGAGAGGAATGCCGCCGGCTACGGTCCAGTACGATTGGGCCGAGTCGGGCACCGTTCGACTCGATTCAGGATACGTGCCGGCGTACTCAGTCTTGCGAACCGTCGATGGAAATCCGGCGGGCGGCAGTTCCGGATCGGTTACGAATTTCGGACTCCGCTTATTGAATAGTAATGGCAATCCCGTGGCGGTGCTCTCCGACGCCCGGCAGATCGAGGTCAACCTGAGCATCATCTCCTCACTCGGATCGAGTGACCTGGTGGAGACGAATGATTGGCGGACGACCATCCGTCCCGCAGCGCTGTCGCGCGACTCGACCTGACACCAAACGATATCTGAGAAATGGGATCATATGCGTACCTCCTTCTCGCCGCCTTCGTCCTCGCCGGTGGCGTACTCCTCTTCGGACAGAGACAGGATACTAACAAGGCCGATATCGAGCTCGGGCGAATCAATATGAAGCAGGAGGCCCGCAACGCAGCGAGCACGGGCTTCAGTCTGACCTTGCGCCTACTGGCCGGAGAACAGGGTCCATGGCTCCTCCCTGACAGCTTTGAAGTCGGACCGAACGAGTATGGAAGGGATGACGGACCGAAGGCTACCTACGAGACGGAAGTCACCATCGTCGATGCGGTGAACGGAGACACCATCGACGTCGTGGCAACCGGAACGAAACCGTACACCACCAGACGAGGCGTAGGGGACGACACGACACACGTCATCGAGGCAAGAATTGCGCGGGGCATCGTCCAGAATTCCATCCCTCCAGGCTTTAGATACGCGATCATTTCCGATCTTGAGCTTCTTGTGCATGGTAATCTCCTGGTGGATGCGTTGCTCGAGGGCGTCAACGCCGACGTTCACTCGAACGGAATACTCAGGGCAAACGGCAACTCGTTCATCATTGAGGGCATGGGCTCTTACACGGGCGGAGAGCAGATCAATCACCAACAACTAGACAATTTCGTTCCGGACAACGACTGGAACGGCGAGGAGGACAACGTTTTTCCGCGTGACTCGATCCCTATTCCGGTTTGGGATGTAGACCGATTCCGGACCGATGCGCAGACTTCGGGATTCTATACCACTGACCCTCTTGTGGTCGATGGTGATGCGCTGGCGGCGGCGGGCATCACAACGGTTGACCAGTTCGCAGAGTCGTGGCTCGGCTTACCTCCCGGGGACTATGGCGCAACGGACAGCACAGCACTCTTGGTGATGACTGACAACACGCTGACTTTTGAGAATGCCGTCTATCTCGATGGACACATCCAGTTCGGGGCGACGGACGATGTCGACGTAAGAACGCACGGCTCCGACGACGGCGTTTACATATCTTACACGGCCGACATTGATAATCAGACTGCGTTCACGCACGCAGGCATATTCACGACGGCCGACGTCCGGATCGAGGGCAATGCCACGGTTCAGGCGAGCCTTTACGCCGAAGGCTCGATTACATATCTCGGCGGCACGCACCTCATCGGCGGGCAGGTCGCCCATGAAACAACCTTCCAGGGTGGCGGCACCGTCCAGATCACCTGGGTAGGTATCGGCGCCGGGATCGCGGAGTATTTCGAACCGTTCGACGAGCCGATTGGGCCGGTGATTGTGGCCTACGCCGAATGGTAGGAGGCAATTGAAAATTCAGAAATCAGAAATCAGAGATTCAGAATTGAAATCGCAAAACGGGCAAATTTGAGCCACGGGCGAGCACCTCGAATGATCTGCCGTCGCTAGCAGCATTTTGCGTTCAGCATTTTCCTTTTTCCATTAGTTTGACCGCGCTGCCTTCAACAACGGTCAACTAAATGCATCGACTCCTTCCAGCCCTGCTTGTCTTCTCTTCGTGGAGCATTTCCGCGGCCCAGATCACCGACTACGACGTCGACGAGTATCTCGTCGCGACGCTCGAGCACGCTCTCGCGACGCAGGATGAAGCCCTCGAGCGGTGGAAGTCGCAGTATGCCGATCTGCAAGGCGGCACCAACATCGTGCAAGAACTCATCGGCTATCAGCCTCCAAACTTCCTTGCGCTGACGGCTGAGATTGCGGCGCACCTGTATGCGCGTACGGACGAGACCCGATTCGCCGAGATCACGCGCGATCTGCTCGTTGAGATCCCGGATCTGCGCCGCTATTTCCCCGAGAGATTCAGAACGCGAGTCGAGTATGAGATCAGCGTTCCCGCGGTCAACTGGTTCCGAACGCTACCCGTCTATGTGAAGGCGTTCATGGATACGCGAGACTCCGGCGTCTACTCCGAGGAAGACGTCGCCGCGGTCAGAGAAGCCGTCGCCTCCTCGGTAAACATCATCTTCGCGTTCCCGGAGTGGGGGGCCATGAACCGGGCGCTCCTGAGAGCCGAGAGCCTCATGGCCGCGTACCGCGCGTTTCCCGACGATCCGGATGCCGCCAAATGGCGCAAGATGGCCGTAATCCTTGCCGACGACAGCATCGGGAAGTGGGAAATCGAGGATGCCTCGATCTACCACGCCGTCTGGTTGAGATCCTACATAAACTATCTCGACCTGGCCGGCCGCACCGACGCGTTCGACTCTCCGATCTTTCGATTCTACCCGTATTACCTCGTCAGCCTGCAGGCGCCTGACGGAACGATCCCTGAGTTCGGCGACGGGCGCTGGGCGACCCCCCACGACGAGTACTACGCCGTGATGGAGCGCGCCGCGACCGAGTTCCAGTCGGGTGAGATCAA
>DATKEJ010000011.1:0-7203 GCA_035512315.1 Rhodothermales bacterium
TTCTTGACCGGGCGTATGCGAGAACACTGCGGAGGTACTCGGGATCGTCTTCTCGCGCCCCTGCCAATCGCGGTGAACGGCCAGTTCGTAGTCGTCGAGTTTGTCGAGCACGTTGCGAAGCAGACGGACTTTACTCAACCCCGATGTGTCGGCTGCCAGCTGATGGGCCGACGATCCTATCGCGATGAGGGTGCCGCCGGCCTCGATCCAAGGCTTCAGGGATGCGAGGTGGCTCTGGTCCCACGATCCGCTCGTCGACGGCATCACGACCACATTGTATCGTCTCCAGTCAGGAGCGCTCCAACTCCAGTCCGATCCGAGATGCGAGTGTCGGATCCCCAGTTTCGTATCAATGGCGTGCCATATCGATCCGAAGCTGTAGGAGCTGACGTGATTGCGAGCCAGTATCGCGATCTGAGGGCGCTGCAGGAGCTTGAAGTGTGATCCGCCAAGATCGGGCAGATCGCCGGGACCCTGGCCGGTGCCTACGGAATGAACGCTGAGGCTCAGCTCGGAGGCGACTGAAGACAGCATGGCGTGGAGATCGCATCCGGGCGGGACGCGATCGGCATGCCCGGGCGTCATGATATCGGGGATCGACGGCCCACAGTCCCGGTTGTCGGTGTTCTGGACGACGATGGATCCGCGCGCGAACGATTGGCCGTCGAGCTCGAGAGGTTTCTCGGCGGCTCTGACCCAGGCCCCCTTCTCCATGAGCCGGGCCGCGAAGGTGAGGGACGCATCATCGTGACCATCGACGACGTATCCAACCTTCGAGACGGCGGGCGCCGCCCATCTCGCAAGGTCCTTCTGATAGGGAGAGACGCCCCGCGCGGGTAGATCCTGATCCAGCTCCAACGCGTCGAGGCCGTAGTACATGAGCAGGTTCCAGGCGGTGACGTCGTACATGACACCGCTTCCGTCCTTCAAAACCTCGCTCCGCTCCTTTTTAAGCACCTCCTCGGAAAGTTGGGGATCGAACTCCAGTATCGCCGCCGCTACGCGCGCGTTCGGCTGCCGGTTGGAGATCAGAATCGATCCCGCAGGAACTTCGCGCGACGCAAACTCGCGACCGACCTGGTCGCGTCCGGCCCGAGCCGTGAAGGCGGCGTCGGCGGTCGAATACTCGATGCCCTGGAGATCCATCCGGTCGAGAAAATCCGCCAGGCGGCTTCGGTTGGATGTGGGGAGAATCGCCCACGACCGTCCTCCGTACGGCCCGGACACGCTTACCATCGAGCGTCGATCCGTCAGGAATCCGCGCTGGAGTTCGGTCGCGCCCTCGAACAGCGACCGGAGGTTTGACCACGAAGAGACCGCTTGATGGTGCACGGCTTCGGGGTATGTGATGACCGTGCCTTCGGGTCGCCGGATGCCGTCTTCCGCGAGCCCGGCCTGTTCGTACAGGATGGCGACCGCCCCGATCAGTTTACCCCATGACGATGCGTAGCCCGGATACCAGTTGTCGGCCCACTCGCCGTTGTAGTAGGTCCATCCGCGCGTGTCGAACGCCGCCGCCTGGTCGCGACCGAACGACTGCTGCCACTCCTCGAGATAATTCGGGAAGTTGTCGTTCAGCGGTTCGATGTCGGGGGAGAACAGGTAGGTCTCCTGCGCGCCCATTTCGTGGGCATCGACGAAAAGCAGGGGATACCATTCGCGCGACGCCACGATCCGACCGCGCGACTCCGGATTGACGCCAAGAATCCAGTCGCGGTTCATGTCGAACAAATAGTGGTTGGTCCGTCCCCACGGCCAGTATCCGCTATGCAGCAGCGACTGATCGTCCACGTTCGGCGCCGTTCCGCGATGCTGGGTGATCTGGTTGAGGTAGCGATGACGGCCATCGGCATTCTGCATGGGATCGATGAGGATTACCATTCTATCCAGCCAGTCAGTCGTCTCCTGAGACTGCGATGCGATCAGGTGATAAGCAACGAGCATGGAGGCATCCGCACCGGACGTCTCGTCGCCGTGAATCGAGTAGGCCAGCCATGCCGTGACCGGCGTTTCATCGAGGAGGCGCTCGGCCTCCGCATCCCCCAGATCTCTAGGGTCGCCGAGTTTCGCTCGGTTCGCTTTGATCTCGTCGAGCCGCGCAATGTTGGCGGCCGAGCTGATGGCCATGTAGACCATCGGGCGGCCTTCGTACGTCCGCGCGTACTCGAACATCTGCGCTTTCGGACTGGCGCCGGCCATTGCCTCGAACACGGCGATGATCTCGTGCGGGAAGGCCGCTCGCGACGCCACCGGGAATCCAAGCGTTTGTTCAGGGGAGGGGATGGCCGGATCGTACGAGCCCTCCGGGTCGGGGAGCATCCGATGCGGATACTCGAATTCGCCGGTCGGAGGGAGCTGAGCAAGTACCGTCGAGGAGAGGAAGGCGAGGACGAGAATGAGACTGGGGCGCATTGAGGTTGATTTCGTGTATAGTTCGAAGAGCGATGTTATCGAGTTGCGGCGAGGAAGGTTACGAACAAACGGCAAATACCAGACTTCAAACACCAAACAGAGGTTGCGGCGACGGCGCGCGGTCCGCCTCTCTGGGGGCGGTTCAGCGCTGCTTACAACTCCTGGCAATCCAACCCGCCAAGATTTCCTCCGTCACGGTTCCTCCGGCGACGCCCTCCATTACGGACACGGTTTCGATTTCATCTGGTTCGAAACGGTATCCGTTCCGAAACAGGAACGCCCGAACGGCAAGCAGTGCGGTGCGCTTGTTTCCGTCAACGAAGGCGTGGTTTTTGGCGATGCCAAATCCCAAGGAGGCAGCCAGATCGAAGATCGTCGCCCCGTCGCGGTAACTCCAGACGTGAATGGGACGCGCGATCGCACTCTCGAGCAGGGCCGCGTCTCGAAGGCCTCGCGTGCCGCCGAAGAGGTTGAGGGCTTCCGCGTGGAGCATCCTGACCTGAACATCCGTGAGCCACACTGGCTCCTTCTCGCCCCTATCGCTCACTCGGCCAGTTCACGGAAAGCGTTGCGGTGAGAGCGCATGAATTCACGCGCATCCTCCATCGCCTCGGCAAAGTCGGGATCGTACGGACTGATCGCAATGCCGTCCGGCGTGCTCGACACGTACAACTCATCGCCTTCCTGAAGCGCCAGCGAATCGGCGACGGATTTCGGGATGATCACGCCGAGTGAACCACCGAAGCGGCGAACCTTGGTCTTTTCGGTCATGATGAATGCGATCGATTTAGGAGCCCGACTCAAGTGATTAACTGCAGTGTGGGGTAATAAGTTAAACATAAGTTTAACCAACAAGAGATGCAACGGCCTACTCGCAACCTGATGCGGGTCTTGCTGTCGTGTCCAATTCGAGCTCCGCAAAACCGCTGAACCGGTTTCTAGTCACCGCCTTACGCCGGGTCGAAGACCACCCCCGCTCTGCGCTCTTCGCTCGCTCAGTCCGCTCTGCGTTCAGGTTGGTCCGTTTGCGCACTTCGACGGGCAGGCCGACGCCTCTGCGGTTGTTATAGACGCATCGGGGCCGGTGGGCTTTGGCCTGCCCCTACACGCTCAACCCCTACATGCTCAACCCGTCACCAACTCGAGTGACGGGAACCCCACGATCAAAAGTCCCGCCTTCTATCCCATACATTGGATATTGTCAATATTGAAGATCGTCAATATATTCAGCGTCTCAATCCATCGTGTGGTGTATTCACACGAAATGTGCGGCCATCATGACACAGACTATAACGAAGAAGCTGTCCTTTCTCGATCGCTACCTGACGCTCTGGATATTTCTTGCAATGGGCGTCGGCGTTTTGCTCGGCTATCTGGTGCCCGGTGCGGCCGAAATGATCGACAGCATCAAGGTTGGGCCCGCGCCGCTGCCGATTGCCATAGGTCTCATCCTCATGATGTACCCGCCGCTGGCGAAGGTGAAGTACAACAAGCTCCATACCGTCTTCCGTCACAAGCGGGTGCTCGCGCTGTCGCTATTTCAGAACTGGGTCGTCGGGCCTGTGGTCATGTTCGCCCTGGCCATCCTATTCCTCTACGACCTGCCGGAGTACGCCGTCGGGTTGATCCTGGTCGGACTCGCCCGTTGCATCGCCATGGTGCTGGTTTGGAATGATCTCGCTCGAGGGGATTCGGACCTGGTTGCAGGCCTGGTCGCTTTCAACGCCATCTTCCAGGTTCTCCTTTATGGCGTCTACGCATGGTTTTTCCTCGCCGTACTGCCTCCGCTCTTCGGCATGGAAAGCGTCATGGTAGACATCAGTGTCTGGCAGGTCGCCGGCATCGTGCTGATCTTTCTGGGCACCCCTATGGTTGCGGGCTTCCTCAGCCGCATGCTGCTGGTACCGCGCAAGGGCGAAGAGTGGTACGCGAAGAAGTTCATTCCGAAGATTAGCCCCATTACGCTCGTTGCCCTTCTGTTTACAGTCGTGGTCATGTTCTCGTCGAAGGGCGGCCAGATCGTGCAGCTTCCGCTCGACGTGATCCGAGTCGCGATCCCCTTGACGCTCTACTTCCTGGCTATGTTCTTCATTACGTTCTTCATCGCCCGAATGAAGTGGATCGGGGCGGGCTACCCGCAGAATACCACCGTGTCGCTCACGGCGGCCAGCAACGACTTCGAGCTCGCGATTGCCGTGGCGGTGGCGGTATTCGGCGTCCACTCGGCGGTGGCGTTTGCGACCGTGATCGGCCCGCTCGTCGAAGTCCCCGTTCTCATCGGGCTGGTGAACGTGTCGCTTTATTTCAAGAAGAGGCTCTACGGGGAGAAGGACGGGTCCGGCGACGTTTCTGCAGCCCACGAAGTTGGCCTGTCCGAATCATCGACACGATCAGGCGACGGACTGACAAGCGACCGGGTGATGCCTCATGCGACTGCAAGTCGGGGAGACGATTAGGCCCTGGCCAGACTGGGGAATCTGCAGGCCCGATTGGTGAACGCTACCTGCGGCAGGCCCTCCGGCGCGGCTACGCTCAATACGCCTTTCGCAGCATGTCGGCAAACTCGTTTGGAAGCGGACTGGATTCCACCGCCCTGGCGGCTTTCTCTACGTCGTAATCGACCCGTACGAATTCGACGCGCACACTGTCAGACCGCGTCGAGGCCGCGTCTTCATCGACTTGCAGCATCACATAACAGGCCCGTGGATCCCCATCCTTTGGCTTGCCAACCGAGCCGATGTTGATCGCGTGCTTGAAGCGTGTTTCGCCGTCGACCTCATATGGGATGGCCTTGTGATACGGCTTGTGCGTGTGTCCGAACAGCATCACGTCGGCCTGCTCGTCGCTCATCATCCTGAGAAGGCTTCGATCCGGGAAATCTTCGAACAGGTACTGATTTACCTTTCGAGGACTCCCATGGACCATCAGAATCCTGAACCGTCCGGCCGACGACCGCGGAGCCTGGCGAACGATTTCAAGGTGACGGGCAAGACTGCGGAGGTAATTGCGTGTTTCTTCCGTGACGATTTCATTGGTGAGGGCGATCGATTCGGCTCCTCGCGCCTCATCCTCAGGCGTCTTGTACGCACAGCCGCAGTCGGGTGAGTTGAGTCCGACACCCTCGTCGTAATTCCCGGCGATCGTCGGTATTCCGGCCTGGTGGATGATCGTTGCGACTTCATTTGGCCAGGGAGCGTATCCCACGAGATCGCCGAGACAGAAACGGGCATCCGGGACCCGGCGCTCTATGTCGTCGAGCACGGCCTCAAGCGCCGGCAGATTCGCATGGATATCACTGAAAAAGGCAATCGTGGGCATACCCGGTAGCGTCCGATGGCTATTATATCGATAACATTCTATATTATTGGATCTCAACGTAACAACCAAGTGATGACAGAAATCGGTGACGGTTGTGCTCCGACCGAAATGGAGCATCGGGCTCCTTTCGAAGGCCGTGATGTGGACCGGCTGGCCGCGATCCTCAAAGCGCTGGCGCATCCCGTACGGATCCGAATGGTCGATCTCATCAGCCGCGGCGGCTGTGAGATCTGCGTGTGTGAGGTCGAGGAGCACTTCGATTTGAAGCAGCCGACGATTTCGCATCATCTGAGGATACTCAGAGACGCCGGTTTGATCCGCAGTCGCCAGGACGGAACGTGGGTGCGCCACTCCATTGACGCCGAAACGTTTGCACTTGCTGAACGCCTTTTAGGCAGGCTGGTCGGCGCTTACATTCCAAGCCATCTGCCTTCATCACAAAGACGCGCGTAACGACAGGCCCGCAGTTGCAACGTGGATAGCCCGCAGTTTGGCCCATACCGGATAGAGGAGGAAATAGGCCGGGGCGGCATGGGAGTCGTTTACCGCGCCCGCGACGATCGGCTCCAGCGCTCCGTGGCGCTAAAGCTCCTGGCGCCCGTTACGGGCACCGATCCCACCGCACAAGACCGGTTCTTCGCGGAAGCCCGGGCGGCCTCTGCGATCGATCATCCCAACATCTGTACGGTCTTCGATGTGGGGGAAACGGCCTCCGGGCAGCGTTACATTGCTATGGCCTTTTACGACGGCCGAACCTTGAAAGAACGCATCGCCGAGGGCACGATCGGACCTGACGAGGCAGTGGCGATCGCACTTCAAATTGCGGACGGCCTGGCTGCAGCTCATGCCCGCGGGATTGTCCATCGCGACGTCAAACCCGGCAACATCCTGCTGACCGATTCGGGTACCGTCAAGCTCCTGGACTTTGGAGTCGCAAAGATGGCCGGCGTGGACCTGACCGTGACCAACGCGACGCTTGGCACGGCGGCGTACATGAGTCCTGAGCAGGCAAAAGGGGAGCCCGTGGACGGACGAACCGACATCTGGGCCCTCGGTGCAATACTCTACGAAATGCTCACCGGACGCAGACCCTTTCCGGGCGACTATCAGCAGGCCGTCATCTACGGAATTCTCAACGAAGATCCCGATTTGGGATCACTCGACGCCTTCGATGCGGCGATTTCGAGGATTGTCGCGACCGCGCTGAGCAAAGTGAAGGAGGAGCGTTTCGAAGACGCCGGCGCTTTCGCTGCGGAATTGAGGGCCATACGGGCAGGTCAGGACGGGTCGGCAATTGAGAAAATCGCTCCGGAGGCAGTAGAGCGTCGCCGCCGGACAGACGCTGTCAAAAAGGTCTCCCTCCTGGTCGGCGCTCTCGTGGCGGCTCTCGTTCTGGGCTGGATCACATATCCTTTCTTTACCAGCGGGCCGGCGCCGCCGGGTTCCACATCCTCGATAGCCGTGCTTCCGTTC
>DATKEJ010000012.1:0-4342 GCA_035512315.1 Rhodothermales bacterium
TAGACCGAGGAAGGTCGGGTTTCATTCCACGATAAGAAAGGGTCCGGGGTCCGGAGTGCGGAGTCCGGTGAGGCAGGCGCCCGCCTTCATGATGTGTTTCCTGGTGCGTAAGCGACAACAATGTCCCGGAGCCGAGTCTCCGCAACGTCCGGCAAAACAAAAGCCATTGGGTCTCTGTAAGAGAACAGAAGCCCCCGGGGACTCCTCGTCGTGCCGGACCGAGACGTGCAGCGTCCCCAGACAGAGCACCTCCTCCGCGTCTCGGCGCGAGACGAGGCTCCCTTTTGAGAGGTGAAGAGCCCATGTCTAAGCACGCCTCACGCCGCACTCCGCACTCCGGACTCCGGACGAATAGGATGGAATGAAATCCCAACTCCCCGGGTCAAACCCCCAAAAGCAACCAAAACTGCAAAGGATATTCGTTATGAATTGGAAACACGCAATCACTCACGGAATCGCGCTGGCCTCGCTCGCAGCGTTGGCCGTGGGTCCGGTATTGGCCCAGCAACATGATCATGGGCAACATGGAAGTATGGATCCCGAAGATCGTCTCGAAGCGCGCCTCGGCTTTCTCGACGAACGATTGGATCTAGACGACGAGCAAGCCGACTCGGTGCGCGCCATTCTTGAAGAGGCGCAGAAAGAGGGCATGGCTTGGAAGGACAAGAACGCGGGTGCATCGCGCGACGATCGGCGATCGTTCTTTATGGAGCATCGGGCGTCAACGAACGCGGCCATCTCCGAAGTCCTGAACGATAGCCAGAAGACCAAGTTCGAGGAATTGAAAGACCTTCGAGGGCCTCGCGGTGAAGGGATGAAAGGGCGTAAGGGTCGAAAGGGTATGGGCGCCGGACACGGGAAAGGTGCCGGACACGGAGTCGGTCTTCGCGGACTGGACCTGACCGACGAGCAGAAGGAAGCATTTCGTGAGATTCTCACCGACGAGCAACGGGCCAAGTACGACCGAATGCTGGCCGATTCGTCGCGACAGGGATATCGTGGCCGAGACGGTCATGGGGGCCCGGGGATGCTGCTGAATCAGCTCGACTTGACGGAGGAGCAGCAGGCGAAAATCGATGAGTTCCACGAAAATCACCGGGCTGCCGCCAAGGCGTGGCACGATGCCAACCCGAATGCGACAAAGGAAGAGCGACGCGCCTTTCGCGATGCGCACCACGCAGGAATGAAAGCCATGCTCGGCACCGTGCTCACTGAGGAGCAGGTGGTAAAACTGGATTCCCTCAAGACAAACCATCCGAAGGGACATCGAGGCGGAATTCACGGGCGGAAATAAGGCCAGGTTCCGGGTTCCAGGTTCCAGGTTCCAGGTTTCCATTCTCGACGCACCGTTGCCACGGTTAGCCCAGACTCGTAGACTTTCAGACTCGTAGACTTTCAGACTTGCAGACCCATGCACCATGCACGATGCACCATGCACCAAGCAAGCGATCCTTCAGGATCATCTCGACGCCCGAGAGGTTCTCCTTGAGCAATTTCAGGACGGAGAACTAACCCTGGAAATGCTCCAGCCCGAGATCGATGCCCTGAACGATGTCAAGGACGAGGTCCTTCAGGCATTGCTGACGGATGAACAATACCTGGTCGTCCAGATCCATGACGCGCTGGCGGTTCGGATGGGACGACGCGGACATCATGGCGGACCAGACCCTAACCGAAACTCGAACCGAACCCGAAACGGGCGCGGCGGTGTCAACGGCGGCGGTAACGGACGCGGCTAGCCGGTTATTTCCTGGGATGACGACCCACGAGGTCGACGACGGGGGGCTCTCGCATGCGCGGGAGCCCCTTTGTCATCTCCGCTCTTCCGGAACCAATGCGCTCATCCGCATCGTCGTTGCACTGGCTGCCTCGGCCGCTGCCTTCATCCCGTCGACCCTCACTGCACAATCACTGCCTGTCGAGAGCCGACCGGCCGGCGCGGACTCCTCGTTCGTCTGCGTCTTAAAGAGTGAGGATTCAGACGCTTTCAACTACGTGCGGCGCCAGAATGGACCAGCAGCCGCCGGCAAGACGTCGGCCAACATCGTCATCACGTTCGTCAACCAGATCGCGTCGGATGCCTGGCCTGACAACGCAAAGGATGCCCTGAATTACGCCGCCGCCATCTGGGCCGGCATCGTGAATTCCCAGATCACAATTCGGATCGAAGCGACCTGGACCAACCTCGGTGACTGCGACGGCAGCTCGGTCCCTCTCGCTTCTGCCGGACCGCAGTTCATCTGGCGAAACTTTCGCAATGTGCCGAAGCAGAACACGTGGTACCCCGATGCCGTTGCGGACGCACTCACCGGGACCGATCTGGGGACGGGCAAGATCGACATCGTCTCGAAGTTCAATCGCAGTTGCGGGCCGTCGGGCAGCAGCAGATGGTACCTCGGAATAGACGGCCGGCCGCCGTCGGGCACAATCGATCTGGCGTCGGTGGCGCTTCACGAGTTCGCGCACGGACTGGGAATGTTCGGATCGGCGGAGGTCGACGACGGGCAGTCCGCCGACGGAAATGAGTGCAACGGAACCAACGGCTTCGGATGTATCGGCACTGGAAGCTCCGGCGACCCGATGGCGTACGATCGCTTCACGGAAGACGGCAACGGCCTGCCGCTCCTCGCTCTTTCGAACCCATCGGAGGTTCTTGGAGAAGCTTTGGAAGGCCAAAGAGCCGGAGGGGTTTTCTTCTCCGGCCCTCAACTCACCACCGCCGGATTCGCCCGAGCCCGTCTTTATGCCCCGTCTACATTCAACGCCGGCGCGTCCTACGCGCATCTCGACGAGAACACCTACAATAGAACGCCCGAGGCACTGATGACGCCCTTCCTTGCCCGAGCCGAGGCGATCCACGTGCCTGGTGCGCTCGTGTGTGGAATACTCGCAGATGTTGGATGGACGATCAGCGGCGACTGCTCACAGACCATCACGATGGCAGAAGCTGGCGAGGAAATCCCGAAGCACGTCACCGTTGCGGGCCCATATCCGAATCCGTTCTCACATGACGCAACGCTTGTCGTTTCGGTACCCTACGATCAGGATATCAAGATCGAGCTCTTCGACACACTGGGAAGGCCATTCCGACGACTCTACAGCGGCCGGCTGAGTGCAGGAAGCCTTTACAACGTCGAGCTTGACGCTTCGGAACTCCCGCCGGGCGTTTACATTGTCTTAGTAAATGGACTGTCGACCACCGTGACACGGACGATGGTCGTCACCGGATAGATCGCACAGGAGCGTCACCGGCCGGCCCCTTGTTTCCCCAATCACGAATGATTTTATGAACGTAGCTCTCACGCAGGAACAGATTGATTTCTTCGAGGAAAACGGATATCTCCGGCTCGAGCGAATCACTACGGATGAGGACATTGCTGAGATCAAGGAATCGTATGACAGGATCTTTGCGGAGCGCGCCGGACGAGAGGATGGCAATCAGTTCGACCTCGCGGGAGTTGACGAAGACAATGAGGAAGCAGCCCTTCCACAGATCTTGGAGCCCGCTCGCTACGCACCCGAATTGAACGACTCACGCCTGCTGCAGAACGCCGACCGGATCTGCAAGCAGCTGATCGGCGAAGAGGCGAACTGCGTGGTAGCCCACGCCATCCTGAAGCCGGCGCGGCACGGCAGTGAGACGCCTTGGCACCAGGATGCCGCTTACTGGGATCCAAACGTAATCGCTAGATCGATCAGCATATGGGTACCGCTGCAAGCTGCGACCGAGGAGAACGGTTGCATGCAGTTCGTTCCGGGTAGTCATCTGCTGGACGTCCTTCCGCACCGGAGCATTGGTGATGATCCACGCGTACACGGCCTCGAACTGGATCCGGCGGCCATGGAGCACGTCCGCGGAGCGGTGGCCTGTCCCCTCCCGCCGGGAGGCTGCACAATCCATGGCGGATACACGCTTCACTATGCAGGTCCAAATCGCACCGACGGACCGCGCCGTGCTCTGATTCTCGCCGCCTTCGTCGACGGGACGCGACGAGCAAAACCGATCAGTTTTCCGTGGCAGGAAGAAAAGCGCACCAAGTCGGCAGAGAAACGTCTCGCCGCTCAATCACAGCGGGCGTGAGTTCTCGTAGAGACAATATTGTTCGCCGGGGCTGATGCTGTGTATCCGACGCTGCGATTTCAGCGTAAAGTGCGTTGTTTCTTCGGCTATCTTTGGTATCGGTCGATCGGAGGTCGACGTACCGATCATTTAACAGCATCAGTATGTCCGCTGCTCACGCACATATCATCCTCGCCCACCTCCCGATCATAGGCATATTCTTCGGCCTCCTTCTGCTCGCCGTATCGCGGTCCCTTCATATGTGGCGGGCCGCCCTCATCA
>DATKEJ010000013.1:0-3758 GCA_035512315.1 Rhodothermales bacterium
CAGATATCTGTCAATGAAACGGGTACGTTCATCCATGGGACAAGTCTGATTCCAAGGCATCGTCGCTCAACGTTGGTGAACAAACAATGCCGGTGAATTAAACTGTTACCCATGTACCCGGTATGAAGTGTTACCTATCTACCCGGTATGTACCCTTGGTGCAGGGTACTTGGTACTTGGTACTTGGTGCAGGGTGCAGGGTAACAAATACTCGGTGCTTAGCAGATGACGTATAAATTTCTGAGTGAGAACGCGATGTTTGAATCGAGGCGGACACTGTGCAGCTTCATCTTCGGGATAGCCGGGGCGGCGGTTCTGTGGACGTCGGTTCTGGCACAATCTCCAACCGCTCAGCAGGTCGTCGACAACGTCAAGGCTCGATTCAGCGAAACGGGGGTTTTCTCCGCCCGCTTCGAGCAGACGATCGACAACAGCTTCGACGAATCGGGACAGCGTACGGTGCTGTCGGGGACGATAATCGCCGGTCGATCGGGGTACCGGGTCGAGATGGCGGACCAGATCGTTGTCACCGACGAGAAGACGACCTGGGTCTATCTTATTGATGATCAACAGGTTATCATTAATGATTATCTCTCCGAGGAGGGGTCATTCTCCCCGAATCAGTTCATCGGGGACAAAGCGGAGGAGTTCGAGGCCGAGTTTGCCGACGAGGCGGATGCCACGCGATTCGTCGTTCTTCTATCACCGGCATCGCCTGAGTCGTATATAGCGACGGCTACGCTGTGGGTGCGGAAATCGGACTATGTCGTGACGCGCATCGACGTAGTCGACGTCAACGGCGCCAGGATCCGGTTCGAGATGTCGGACGTCGACTTCCATCCGCAAGTCAACGAAGACACGTTTCAATTCAGCGTTCCCGAAGGAGTGGAAATCATCGACCTTCGAGCTTAGCGCTTCGCTGTCCCGGCGATTCGCTATCTTGCGCCGCCTCGGTCGCCATGCAGTTTCAGGCCAGTGTGGATGACCGGCTCTCAAACACTCTTGGAAGGGACGGAACGCCCTCTCTAGTTAATTATGACGCCGCGAATCAAGAACGCGATCGTACAAAGCGTAAGCATTGTGCTGGCTGTAGGTTTGACGTACCTGGCACTCAGGAACGTCGATTTCTCCGGCATGTGGCAGGCACTGCTCCACGCAAACTACTGGTGGCTTTTTCCGATCATAGGCGCAGCGCTCTTTAGTCACGTGCTTAGGGCTTGGCGCTGGCGCATGTTCATCGATGCACTTCCGGAATCGGAGCGAGTTGAAACCGCACCGCGTGTCTCGCTGGGTCTGGCGTTCAACTCGGTCATGATCGGCTACCTGATAAACAACGCCGTGCCGAGACTCGGAGAGTTCGCGCGAGCGGCCAACATCTCGTCTCAGGCAAGATGGAGATTCTCGAGCATCTTCGGGACGGTCGTCGTCGAGCGCGTGCTCGACATGGCCAGCCTGATCCTGATCCTTGTTGGCGTAGGCGTTGTCGTAGCCGGCTCGCCGGCAGGCGAGGCCGTGTTCTTCGGACCCTTGCGCGCTCGGTTTGATTCAATCGGAGTCTTTGAAATCGGCATCCTGGTTGCAGTCCTCGCCGTATTCGTGGTGGTGCTGATGTGGCTGCCGTCGTATCTCAAGAGGAGCGGCGGTTCGTCGAAGTTGCTCAAGCGCCTCGGTCCGATGATCAATTCATTTCGGGTGGGATTCCTGACGCTGTTCAAATCCAAGAAGCGAGTGGGCATTTTCGTCAAGACCGTCGTGATGTGGTTCTGCTACTGGCTCATGCTCTACATGCCGTTCCACATGCTGCACATGGCGGAGCCATGGGGGCTTGGCGGCGAAGCGGCACTGGTTCTGCTTGGAATTGGCTCGCTCGGATTCGTCATCCCCGCTCCGGGTGGAATCGGAGCGTATCACTATTTCGTGATTCAGACGCTCGTGCTCCTGTACGCCGTTCCTTATGACCAGGCGGCCAGCTTCGCGGTGTTGACGCACGCCGCCCAACTCCTCCTGTTCGGAGTCGGCGGTTTCATTTGCCTCCTGGCGCAAGGCTCGAGCCTGTCGTCCATGATGCAGATCGCAAGGAGTGCGCGCGAAAAGCCGGTGGATGATTTTGTCCCATCGGCCTCGGGTACCGACAACTATATTTCGCGTTGACACGAAAGAACCGATTTCGGACTGATCGCTGAGCTCATGTCTGTCGACGTTTGTTATGTGCTCAAGGACGGATTCCCGGCCCGCATGGTCCTCCACTCCGAGATACTGCCCGAGCTGCACGCGAGAGGTGTTTCGGTGGCGCTCGTCGTGCCGAACGCGAAGGAGCCGCTGATGCAGGAGATGGCGTCGCGCCACGATGCTGCCCTGATCGAGGCACCGAATGTCTATTCCCGCCTGACGACCGAATACGAGTGGCTCATCCGGCGGTACCTCTTCGAGGACGTCCTTGCGAACCCTTCTCTTCGATCGTGGCATCTGAAGCTAAAGGACATGCCGGAGCGGCCGATTCGGAATCGGGCAAGGGCGGCTTTCTACCTGACGATTAACCGGCTCTCGCTGAAGTCACGCCGGTTCCGCCGGCTCCTCGAGCGAGTCGAGCGACGCGTTTTTCTCGACAACACAGAGGTGCAAGCTCTTATCCGGAGCATCAATCCGCGACTGCTCGTATCGACGTATCCGGTTTCCATCCTCGAAGCGGCGTTCCTGCACGAGGCCAGGAAGGCCGGGGTGACAACCGTCTCACAGCTTCTGAGTTGGGACAACATCACAAGCAAGGGGCGGTTCTCGGTCGTGTCGGACTACTTCCTCTCCTGGGGCCCCATCATGTCGGAAGAGCTCACGGAGTACTATAACGTCCGTCAATCCCGGATCGTCGAGTGCGGAGTTGCGCATTTCGACCAACATCTGGCGGCCGTCGAACCGGGCGCGTCGCAGCGCATCCTGAAGCAGATCGGCCTGGATCCGGATCGACCGTATCTGTTTTTCGGGATGAGTTCGCCGACCGTGAGTCCAAACGAGATCGACGTCGTCGAGTGGCTGGCGCATGAGGTCGGCAGTGGTTCATTCGGTCGGGACATGCAGCTGATCGTGAGGCCGCATCCTCAAAATATACAAGGCTATACAGCTGACCAATCGTGGCTTCCGCGACTGAATGCAGTAGCCGGCGGCCCGGTAGCGGTGGATTATCCCGAGCTCGAACAGAGTGCGATGTCTTGGAACATGAAGGAGGATGATCTTCCCCGTCTGGTGAACCTGCTGGCTGGATGCAGCATCGTGTTGAACTCCGGGTCGACGCTCGCGATCGACGGTATCATCCACGACAAGCCGGTCATCCTGACGCTCTTCGATGGAAGCGCCTCACTTCCGTGGCACCGTTCCATTCGACGGTATCGTGACGTGATACACATGAGAAAGCTGATCGAACTCAATGGGCTGCGCGTGTCCGGTTCGTACGAACAACTGAAAGACCAGATCAACGCATATCTCGCGGATCCGTCGCTGGATGCGGCCGGACGAGCGAGGACCCGTCAAATGGAATGCGGTGTCGTCGACGGAAGGGCGTGCAAAAGGATTGCTGACGCGCTGGCTGATCTGATTGACGGCGTGCGGAGAACTCGGCCGGCCGAAACGGCAGATCTGCATGACTGAGCATGCTGTCTCATCCCGGGCGGCGTTAGGTATTCTGGGGACGAGGGCCGGCATCTATCCTGTCAAGATCATCGTCACGCTCTTCGTGGCGCCCCTCCTTGGAACAACGAATTACGGGA
>DATKEJ010000014.1:0-9348 GCA_035512315.1 Rhodothermales bacterium
GAGCAGCACCATCTTCCGCGTCTCGACGTAGTCGCCGACGTGGAGCGAGTAAAGATAGAAGCCGGGACTCGCCCTGTGCCCGGATTCGTCCGTGCCGTCCCATCTCGCTACTTGCGCACCGGCTGTCTGATTGCGAGCCACGAGCGTCTTCACGACGCGGCCGAGTAGGTCGTAGACGGCGATCTCGACGTACGCGGGCTCCAGGACCTCGTACTCGAAGGTTGTAAGCGGGTAAAACGGGTTAGGGAAGTTCTGGCCCAGACGACCCCGCGCTGACGGCGCCTCGACAGTTTCCGTCTGGACCTGAGTCTTGCCACTGTATTTGTACACGCGGTCACCGACAGCGTATCCCAGCGTGTCGCCAAACATGCGAAACCGATTGACGAGTCGATCCAGATCCGTGTCGTCATCCTGCCATGTAACGCCGCCGTCGTACGTTCTGGAGGTCGTACCTCGTCCGCTCGCCCAGCCCTGCCACGGTGTCACGAATCCAATTCCCTGGAGCGGTCTGCTTCCGGCGATGAAGCCTTCAGACCACGTCTCGCCGGCGTCAGTCGTCTTGAGAAAGCGCGCAGTCCCGGTGGGGAATCGCTCGACGGAAACATAACCGACCGAACTCGTCGGAAACGAAATCTTCCATCCCCACTCGCCGTCGCTGTTCGAGGTGTACACAACTTCCCACGTTTGACCACCGTCGCGCGTCCGAAGCACCACAGCGCGGCTTAGCGGTCCGGTTTCATTCGATCCGCCGATGATGAACCCATTGAGCTCGTCGAAGAAGTAGACGTCTACAAGGCGCCCGGCGTATTGACTCATGTTCCTGACGGTCCACGTCAAACCGCCGTCTTTCGTCATGTAAAGTCTAGCAGGGCCGTAATAACGCCCAACGCCGTAGACAACGTCTTCGTTAACAACCCAGAGCCCACAGATTCCGAGTTTATCGCCAGGTCCCAGCCGATTCGTAATGTTGTGAAGCGTCAGCCCTCCGTCGTTCGTCTGCCAGAGGACGTACCCCGGGGTCAGTGCGCCAAACCAACCTTTGCTCTCGTTTAAGAAGGCGACGCTTCTCAACCTCACCGGCTCTTCCGTGAACGTATCGACTCGCTGCAGAAGGTCCCAGCTGTCGCCGCCGTCACTCGTTCGATGCAGTTCGCCGTTGAAATTGACGAGATACCCGAGCTCGGTCGTGGGAAAGGAGATGTCCTCGTGCCGTCCGTTTAAGGCACCGGTCGGGGAGTTGGGAAGACGCGTCCACGTCCCTGGCTGAGCGCGCGCCGCGGGAGTAATCAGGATGACGGTCAGGACAAACAGTAGAACGTTTCGCATTCGATCGTATCTGCGTGAGATTGCAGCCGATCATAACCGGAGGATTGAGTAATATCAAGGGCAATTACGGTCACGCGCCGAAATACTATGGAGTTTCACCCTGTTACCAGCGATCGGTGGACCGACGTCGAAGCGCTCTTCGGCTCTCGTGGGGCGTGCGGCGGCTGCTGGTGTATGACGTGGCGTCTTTCAAGTTCGGAGTACGAGCGGGAAAAAGGGCCCGGAAACCGAGCCTCATTCGAACGAATCGTAAAGTCCGGTCCGGAGCCGGGGATTCTTGCGTACGAAGACGGACAACCGATCGGATGGTGCGCCGTGGCGCCTCGCAGTGAATTCCCGCGGCTTGAAAGATCGCGGGTCCTCAAACCCGTCGACGATTCTCCGGTCTGGTCCATCGTCTGCCTTTTTGTCCGCAAGTCGCATCGCTCGAGAGGAGTCGGGACGGCCCTGATCCGGGCCGCCGTTTCGTTCGCGGCGTCGAAGGGGGCGGAGGTGGTCGAAGGCTACCCGGTCGAGCCGAAGAAAGATCATATGCCCGACGTTTTCGCTTTCACCGGCATTGCCTCGTCGTTTGTCGCTGCCGGTTTCCACGAGGTGGCGAGAAGGTCCGACACGCGTCCCATCATGCGGTTCGAAGTAGCAGGTTCTCCTGCGCTCGGTGCGGCGTGAGGTCGGCGGTCATTCATATCGCCGGCGGCGTCTCGATTGATCAAAGCGAGCTGGATTTTCGGTACGTACGCGCCCGCGGGCCCGGAGGACAGCACGTCAACAAGGCCTCGACGGCAGTTCAGTTGCGTTTCGACGTTCCCAATTCCGGCTCGCTTCCCGACCGCGTGAAGAGGCGGTTGCTTCGTTCGGCCAAGAGCTATCTCACCGGAGACGGCGTAATCATCCTCTTTGCGGACAGGCACAGGTCGCAGCTGAGAAATCGTGAGGACGCAATCGAGCGTCTCGCGGTGCTTGTCCGCGCGGCCGCTGCTCCGGTTCGAGTCCGCAGGAAGACGAAACCAACCGTATCGTCGGTCAGGCGCCGGATCGAACAGAAGAAAAAGCGAGGTGGCGTCAAGAGGGAACGGCAGTGGCGACCCGGGGATGAGTAGCCCTCCGGGCGCTCATACATTGAATCACTCCTCGGAAAACAGTGACTGGTCGAGTCCCGGAATAATGCGAAGCGCGTTCTCGTAGTACAACTTACGAAGCACCTCATCCGGCAAGTCAAGGCCATAAATTCGCCAGTGGGCGTGCCGCTTGCGGTAGTACTCGAAGTACTCGTCGGCGGTCTCGAGGGTGCGGAAGTAGACGTGGTATTCTTCAGGGCTCCATGCATCCTTGCCGAAGAGCACGCGATCCTGGCGCCTGATGAGCCACTCCCGTGCGAAGCGCGGCTGCCGGCCGAGCTCGGCGAGCACGGCGCCGATCTCCGTGTACATGTTCGGCAGCTCGTCCATCAGCGCTCCCAGCCGTCCCAGATCGTTCCCCAGCCAACCGAGATGCGAGTTGATGAAGGTCGTCCGCGGATGCCGACGGAAGAGATTGTGCTGACGCCCCATGACCTCTTCCCATGTCCCGAACTCGTCGGGCGGACGCTTCCGCTCCGGAAACTCCTTGAGCTCCAGCCAGCGCTCGTTGTAACGATCCTGAGTTTCGAAAAACGGAGACGGCTCGCCGACGTGGATCAGCACCGGGATGCCAAGATCTGCGCACTTTTGCCATATCGGATCGAGTCTCGGATCATCAGCGGCCACAATGGCGCCATCTGCGTCTCTCAAGAACATGCCCAGATTCTTGAAGATCTTTAGTCCCTGTGCGCCGTTGGCGACGTCGCGCTCTACCTGTGCGGCGGCTCGATCTCCAAAGTTCGGCTCGGTGAACGTCGAGAAGTCGATGTTTGAGAACACGACGAACCGGCTGGGGTACGCCCCCTTCATGGTCTCCACCGTCCTGACCAGTGACTCGCCGGTTCCCCCGCTGAGGTTGACCATCACTGCCATGTTCATGGCATCCATTTCCTGGACGAGCGTGTCCACCTGGCCCGTGGACGGGCTGCGCTGATGGGCATGAACGTCCACGAACGGATACCGGGCCTGCGTCACGATGTTCGCCGGAACCACGAGGGTTGACCGAGGCTCGTACTCTTCGATCGTCATCTCCTGCGCGTGAACGGACGAGGGCGGCAGAACGGACGGCGGCAGGAGGAAGATGGGAATCAGAACCGGTAAGGTTTTGAACTTTCGAGTCAACATTATTTGTGGTTAGCGGTCAAATGCAACGACCTCGCTTGTCAACGTCGCTTAGCGTTTAGCGTTTCTCGTTTAGCGTTTAGCGTTCTGCTTGCCTACCTTCGCGCATTCAAACACGCAAAGCTAATGGATGCCAGAGCATACCTGGAAAAGAGACCCGCGGTCGGGGAATGCGCCCCGGAACATCAGACGTACATCGACGAGGTTCCGCCGGGTCATATCCTGGAAATATTGAAAGGCCAATCGGAGACTTTCAGGAAGCTCTTCTCGGGCCTTTCCGATTCCGACGCGTTGTTTCGGTATGCGCCCGGGAAATGGAGTCTGAAAGAACTCGTCGGACACATTAACGACGCCGAAAGGGTCTTTGGATATCGCGCCCTCTGCATCGCCAGGGGAGATCGCGGACCCTTTCCTCCGTTCGACGAGAACGTCTATGTGGAAATGAGCGGCTTCGACCGGCGCTCGTTCGCCGACCTGACGACCGAGTTCGGACTGATCCGGAAGCTTAGTTACTCCTTTTTTAGCTCGCTGACGGAGGAGGAGTTGTCTCGGTCAGGGATCGCCAACAACCACGAGTACACGGTTAGGGCCCTTGCATACGTTATCGCAGGCCATCTGGCGCATCATTTGAGGGTGGTCGAGGAGCGGTACCTGAAAGGTCCGAAGTCCGAGCTCCGAAGTCCGAAGTCCTCTGGAGGTCCGTAGTGCGCATCATTCCGGGGGCCGAATCCATTACTACCGTCATTCCGGCGAACGCCGGAATCCAGGTTTCGTTACTGTGGATCCCGGATCGCGTCTAGGGTGACCCGTCCTCGCTTCGCTCCGATCAGCTTCGCCGGGCAGGCTCTCGGGAGCGGGACCACCGCTCCGGGAAATGGTCCCCCGCCGGAGGGGGCGGCTGAAGCGACGACCGGCGAACTTCGAGCCAGCCTCGGGGTGTGGGCGGAGCGAAAGCCGGGGGAGTTGCTCCGACACCGCCTGCACGGACATCTCCCGACGCGCGGGGCAGGCTCACGGCAGGACCCGCAGGGAGCGTTTAGCGTTTGGCGTTTCTCGTTTAGCGTTTAATCGTTGTGCTTGATGAAACAGGTAGTATTCACACGCAAATGGCCGGGTAATGCCGTCGCGCTTGTCCAAGAAGCGGGCCTGGGTGTAGTCGAGCGGCCGGACTTCAACGCTCCCACCGAGAACGAGCTGATTGCCATGGTCCGGAAGGGGCCGATGGCGATCGTAACGACAGTGGAAGACCCCGTCACCGCCCGCGTCATCGACGAGGCGGATCCCTCGCTCAGAATTGTCGCGCAAGCAGGCGTTGGATACGACAACGTCAATGTCGCGGAAGCGGCTCGGCGCGGCATATGGACAACAAACACCCCGGGAGTGCTCGACGAAGCGACCGCCGATCTTGCGTTTGCGCTCCTGTGTTCAATCGCGCGCCGCGTACCGCAGTCTGACCGGTATGTTCGGGAGGGGAGCTGGACTTGCTGGCATCCGAGCCTTTTTCTGGGTCCAGAACTCTTCCGTGCGACCGTGGGAATCGTGGGATTTGGCCGGATCGGAAAGGCGTTCGCGCGCCGGTGCACTGGATTCGACATGAACATTCTGTACACCGCGAAATCGGAGAAGGAAACCGGTATCCCTTCAGCCCGATACGTACCGCTCGAAGAGCTTCTCTCGGAATCCGATTTCGTTTCACTTCATGTCCCGCTGAGCCCGTCGACTGATCGGATGCTGAACGCCGCGCGACTCGCACTCATGAAACCCGGGGCCCTCCTGATCAACACGGCTCGCGGACGCGTGGTCGACACCCCGGCCTTGATAGATGCCCTGGTGCACGGTCACCTTGGAGGGGTCGCGCTCGATGTGACCGATCCCGAGCCTCTGCCCCCGGATCATCCGCTGCTGGCTCTCGACAGCGTCATTGTGACTCCACACATTGGCTCAGCATCCACGAAGGCGCGAACCCGAATGGCGGAAACGGCCGCGCGCAACGTCATCGCCGTCGCCGGCGGGAATCGCCCACCGAACGCAGTGCAGGACGTGGAGGCTCAGTAGGTGACCCGATTCGGGAGCCCGACATAGGCGCGAAAGGCAGCCGCATTCTCCTCCGACAGGCACCCACCGTCGACCGCGACCGGACTGCCTCCCAGCTCGCGCATTTGAAGGTTCGATATCATGAGTTCATTGAATCCGGCCCCCTTCGCATCGTCGATCGCGGCGCCGTAGACCACACGATCGAGGCGGGCCCAATGACAGGCAGCGAAGCACATGGGGCAGGGTTCGCAGTTCGAGTAGATGGTGCAGCCGGAGAGATCGATGGAACCCAACGCGGTGCAGGCCATGCGAATCGCCTGAATCTCGGCGTGCGCCGTGATGTCGGTGTTGCGGACAACCTCATTGTGGGCCTGCGCGATCACGCGGCCGGCCCCGTCAACGATGCAGGCCCCGAACGGCGATTGGCCTGATTCAACGCTTCGGCGCGCCATTTCCATGGCGATGCGCATGAACGCCCGGTCTTTCTCGCTAAAATCCAATTCCTCGTTTCCCGCGGTTATCGAATGGTGAAGGTCACGGCAACCGTCGCCGAAACCTCGATTTCCCCGGCAGGCATGGCTTCGGCCTCGTCGGCTGAAGCCTTCTGGACCATCATCCTCTCGGCGCCATAATAAGGAGTCGGAAACGACATGCCTTCCTCGTTGATGGTCTGAACGGTTCCAAGCTCGGCGCCCAGAGCGGCGACCATGGCCGCCGCCCTCGCCTTCGCTGAAGTGACCGCGTCGGCAAGCACCTGCGTTCTGACCTCTGTTTCAGATTTGAGACCGTATCGAACTCCATCCAGCCGGTTGGCGCCCGACTCGACAACACCGACGACGACGTCCGCAACGATCTCGAGATCATCGATCGTAACCTCGACGGATCGTGATACGTCGTATCCCAATTCGTTGTACGTGCGCTTGTCCGGATTCCACTCACGGGCCGGCGTCAGCATCAGGTTCTGCAATCGGATGGCCTTGGAGGGAACACCAGCCGCCTCAACGGCGCGGACGGCCTTGCTGCCGGCCTCAGCGTTCAGAGAGCGCGCGAGATTGGGATCCTTGCTGCGGGTCACGATGCTGAAGTTAACGACGGCCTGATCGGGCGCAACGCTTCGCTTGGCCTCTCCTCGCACCGTGACGATGCGCTTTTCAGGAGCATTGTCCTGAGCGGCCGATAGAATCGGAGTTACGAGCAGCATCAGGAGCGGTGTGAGTATTCCTATGTATTGCATCATTGTTGTGGATTGTCGAAGAGCACATTAATTAGGGACTCAGTCGGCCCATCAATCGAGGGAACGGGATTGCTTCGCGGATGTGATGCAGGCCGCACATCCAGGCGACCATTCTTTCGAGGCCGAGGCCGAAGCCGCTGTGCGGGACCGAACCGTACCTGCGAAGATCCAGGTACCAGTCGAAGGCACTCTCAGGAAGTCCGTGTCTCCTGATTTGTTCCTTCAGGAACTCGAGGTCGGTGGCGCGTTCGCCACCGCCGATGATCTCGCCGTATCCCTCTGGAGCGAGAATATCCATCCCCAGCGCCAGGCGGTCGTCATCCGGATCGCGCTTCATATAGAACGCCTTGATCGACGCAGGGAAACGATGGACGATGATCGGCCGGTCGAAGTGCCAGGTGAGGAGGGTCTCGTCACTGCCTCCAAAATCCGAGCCCCACTCGAATCCGGCGGCGGAGGAGGCCCAAGACGGGAAGTTGCGAAGGTCTTCCTCGATGTCGGCGAGGCGTTTGTTGATCTCGACGGAACGAGCGTCCAGGCGCCGCTTCTCACCCTTTTTCGCCTGACCGTACAACCTCTTCGACTCCTCGAGCTCCTCCTGAAGGGCCCGCTGCTCGGCGGTGACGGTCTCAAGACGCCCAGCGATCAGCGTGGCAGTAGTCTCCGACCGCAGAAGCTCGACGGCGTCGTCGTAGCTCAGCCTCGGAAACGGTTTCTTGACGCGCTCAAGGACCGACGTGTCGCGTTCCAGCACTTCCAACTCAGCGCGGCATTCGGCGAGTACGGAGCCGACGATGTATATCAGGAAATCCTCTCCGAGCTCCATGTTTCGGTCAAGACCATAGAACGCCATCTCGGGCTCGATCATCCAGAATTCGGAAAGGTGGCGTCGCGTCTTGGATTTCTCCGCTCGAAACGTCGGGCCGAACGTGTAAATCTTGCCAAACGCCATGGCCATCGCCTCTCCATGCAGTTGGCCGCTCTGTGTGAGATAGGCGGTTTCTCCGAAAAAGTCGGTTCCAAAGAGCGTGGTGGTTCCTTCAACGGCGTTTCCGGTGAAGATGGGGGCATCGAGCTGGAGGAAGCCTTCCTTCTGAAAGAACTCGTGGATCGCCATCGCGACCCGATTGCGAATTCGCAGCACCGCCCACTGGCGTCGCGACCGCAGCCAGAGGTGCCGGTTGTTCATCAGGAATTCGATCCCGTGCTCCTTATTCGTGATCGGGTACTCGGATGCGACACTGATAATGGCGACCGACGAGGCGACAATCTCCACACCGCCCGTCTGGCGCTCGTCCGCCTTTACCGTGCCCGCGACGGTCAACGCGCTCTCCTGAGTGGCCATCTCCGCAGCTTGCCAGGAGGACTCATCGACGGCATCCTGAGACACAACGCACTGAACGATTCCTGTGCCGTCACGGAGAATCAGGAAAAGAAGTCCCTTCGATCCCCGTTTGTTGTACACCCAGCCCTGAAGCTTGACGTATCGGCCAACGTGGTTGTGGAGGTCATCCACCAGCGCGACGTCAGTCGGCATAAGTCGTTCGATTTGTAGATTCGATGTAGTGTAAAGAAGTTACGGCGGACCCACATGCCCTGCCGGTAAGGGAGAAAGGCATCAGCCCAGTAATCGCTCGAGCAACTCGTACGAAATCCCACCCTCGCGAATCATCTCGAACCCGTCGCCCGCTGCCCGCACGATCGTCGACGCACTCCCGGGGAGCGGGCCCCCGTCGACTGCATAGTCGCAGCCCGCGCGGATTTTGGCGTCGATCTCAGTGAAGTGGACGGGAACCCGTTCGCCCGTACGGTTCGCGCTGGTGGACGACAGGAGGCATCCAGACTGCCTGATCAGGCCGGCGCAGAATGGATCTCGGCACAGTCGAATTCCGACCTCCTCTGATGCGCCGATCAGCCATCGAGGCACCTCGGAGGAAGCGGGGAACAAGATCGTGAGGGAATGCTCCTCGCCGATGGACATGAGATCCTTGACGATACCCTCCGGTCTGGGTACCCATGGCTGCACGCGCGCCCAGTCATCCGTCAGCACGAGAAGCGGTTTATCGATCTGTGCGCCCTTGAGCCGGCGCACGCGGTCGGAGGCTTCGTCGCTGCAGGCATCGCCGCCGATTCCGTATACCGTATCGGTCGGATATAACAAGATGCCGCCGCCACTCACACACTCGGCAGCAGCCAGCACGACGTCATCTGGTATAGCCTGATCCACCTCGATCGTCCGCCAGTGCAGAACTGCTACCGGCGTCCCTGAACTTCCGCGCGCCAGTCAAGGCTCTTAGGCTCACCGGAAACGTTGCTGTGGATCAGTTCGAACTCATGGAAACCACCGACGTCCGCGAAGACGAACATCGCATTACCTTCGCCCGGAATGTTATCGTATTCCCAGATTTCGTATGGCACGCTGCCGCGCTCGTAATGGTGCGGGCTGACGTGCGCCGGCATCCCATATTTCAAGTAAGCCCGACCGCGATCCGTCTGCCAGCCCTCGGAGTGGCC
>DATKEJ010000015.1:0-5549 GCA_035512315.1 Rhodothermales bacterium
ACTCGGCGTATTGCGCCGGATTCCAGTTCTGGTGGGCAAACGCCTGGTACACGTCGACACCATCGTTTCCCTTGTTCCTCCAGACGACATACGCGGTCAACAAAGCGGCTTCCGCTGCTACCGCCACCCCAGCCTTCCACCAGGAGCCGTTGTACACCTGACCGGCTCCGGGCACAAGCGCCGAGAGCGCAAACGCCTTCGGAACGCTCCGATCGTTTGAATCCAGACCGTCGATCGTGAGTTGCGTCCCGAGACTTCGGTAGCCCGACGCTCGGTAGAGGATGTCGGTCCGTGCCAGCGTCAACTCCCTGTCGGGATCATCAGCGGCGATCGATTCGCCGGCGCCGAGAGAGACCGTGCTGAGCAGAAGTAGTGTTCGAGTGATGCGCATGGCTACAGGTCGAAGTCGAAGAGCACGCCGAAATGCCACAATAACTCCTTTCCGTAGGTGACCGTGTTCGATCCGTCGGACGTCACGAAGCCCTCGTCCAGACGAATCTCGAACGCGTCGAGGCCGTAGGTAGCGCTCAAGAAGAGCGCCGTCGGCAGGAGATAGAATGAGGAAATACCCAGTCGCAGCTCGCCCCCAAGATCTTTTCTGACGTTGTCGGTTCCGGGCCATTCTCCCGACCAGGCGAGGGCTGCGTCGCAATAGAGGCGCGCGTACAGCTTGTTCAGGTGCAGAAACATGACCTGCTTCCTGAGACTCGGAAGAATAGGCACGTAGTACGACGCCTGCAGCCACATCGTTTCGTTGCCGCCCAGGGCATAGAAGGGATAGCCGCGCGCCCCGATTAGCCCGCCGGCATAGTCATTGAAGAACTCGTCGACGGCGCCGCCGAGAACGGTGGTTCCCCTGAATCGCAGCCCGATCCCGTGCCGGCTTCCTCGCCCGCCCCACCCCAGCCTGCGCGACCAGCGAACGTCGGCCATGAGCCGATGGTTCTTGAACGAATCATACTCAGGTACCAGCACGCCATCCTCGACGTCGAAACTTTCCAGCAGATCGCCCGGCTGATACTCATAACCCGCCTCCGCCCTGAACCCTTCCGGCAGGACGTCGCTGTTCAAGTGCGGGCGCAGGGATTCCAGGTACAGCTTGGCGCTCAACGCGTGGCCAATGAAGTACCGCGTGGAGCTGCTGGGAATTGTGAAGCCGGCCTCCTCCGAAAAGAACGACTCGGTCCGAACGCGGTACGGGCTGTAGCGATAGCCGAACTCGAGCATCGAAGCACGCGTCATCTTGCTACGCGCGAAGATGTCGACCTCCCAGAGGCTGTACGCCACGTCTGCGAACGTGGTGTCAGGGTAGCACGCCGTGCACGGGAATTCCTCGATCTCCAGTCCGTTCTCCAGATTCCGCACGATGTTGAACAGCTCGATGCTGATCTGAGGACTCCATCGATTCTTGAAGAACGGCAATCCCTTGGCGTAGTCGAACCGCAGGAAGGCGTCCCGCTCCAGCTTGACGAGGCGCCCGGGCGCGAAAAAGTCGCCCAAGCCGTCCCATTCCCTGGAGGCAGGGCCCAACAACAGACCGCCGGTTGCAGTCAGGCCGTCGAGAATCTCGCGGGATGCGGCGTACAACCCCACCTTGGTGCTCCGGAAAAGCGTGCCCCCCTGAAAGCCTCCGGCGCCGGGTCCCGCAATCCGGGCTCGGTCAGGGTCGGCGTACATGTCGAATCGGATTACCGGGAAGAAGGCGAACGGCGTGAAGACGTTGTCGTACGCGCGCGGTTCGTTCTCGGTATCCCATAACTCCTCGACTCCTCGCACCGTCGAATCATCGATCTGATTCAGCTTCCTCCAGTCATAATCGGTCGAGATCAGCCCGTGCTTGCGCACTACATCCGGCGGCCGATACTGGGTCTCGGCCAGCGGAAGCGGATTGTCGAGTATCGCAATCTTGTAACCTTCTCCGGTGAAGAGTTCAAAAACGACCGACCCGGATGGAGAGACGTCGGGCGCAAATGCACCGCCGATTACGTTCGTAACCTGCTCGGCTGAATCGCTGCCCCCTTCACCCTGGAGGGGAGCACGGTAGAGATTGAAGATCCCCGACCGATCGGAAGAGAAGTACAGCCACCGCCCGTCCGGGCTCGGCGCGGGATCGCGCTCGTCGCTACCGGTCGCAAGGACGACCGTGAGTCCCGATCCATCAGGCCGGACGCGGTAAAGGTCCCGGGCCGACGCGTGTCCCCCCACGGCGAAATAGATCCACTCCCCGCTTGCATCCCAAGCCGGACTATAAACCTGTGTGCCGTCGTCGAAAGAGGTCACTCTCCGGGACTCGCCTTTCCCCTTCAGTAGGGACAGGTTGGTCGTACCGTCTGATTGTGATACAAAGACAATGGACCCGTCTGGACCTACGTCCGGATCCGATGCGCGAGCGCCGTGCGTCAGTCTCTCAGGTTTTTCCGACTCGATGTCGAGTTCGTACAAGTCGGCGTACATGTGCCCTTTAATGTCATCGGCGTTGCTCGCGAAGACGAGGCGCGCCCCGTCGGGGCTCCAACTGACCGATTCGTTGACTCCGCCGACGAGCGCATGTCCGAACGCACACACATACGGCATCTGCGCCATGCCCTGGCCTCCCAAATGGAGCGAAAAATCACGCAGCGAGTCGACAGACCGTGTGTAAAGCGAGAATCGACGGAAATCTTCACCCCGGTTCGAGACGTAAGCGACCCGCTCGCCGGTGGGCCCGAATTTTGGAGATTGATTCAGAAATCCGTCCCGCTCGAGCATCCTGACCTGCGTGTCGCCGGGCACGAGGTGGTCGGTCGCGGCCGCATAGCCCGCCCGAAGACCGCTCATCCACGCGGCGAATACGCTGTCGGCCGGAATCCCCACCGCATCCCCCAGCGCCCGCTCCATGTTCCAGTTCGACCAGCTCGACAGTTCCTTGCTGATCTCCCGGAGGATGCCCTCGCCATACGTGTTCGAGAGATAGGTCGAAAAAGCATATCCCTGGTTGTAGACCTGTTCCCGCTCGAGCGCCGTCTTGGAGATCAAATCACCCATCGTGGTCAGGCCGAGAGCGTGGCCGTCGATGACGCGAGCTCGGAGAAGCATATCGCGGTGAGAATCCCACTGATCGTAATCGAGACCCATCCGCTGGAACTGGGCCGTGCCCTCGGCGAACCACGCGGGATTGTTCAGAATGGGAACTGGGTAGCTCACGATCCCGTCGGGATAGCCGTACAGGACGTCAGGACGCCGCACATCTTCGTACGTCAGTAACTGCAGATAATAGAACGGAATCCGACGCCCGCCTTTCATCGTCTTCTGTACCTGCACGATGTGCGTAAATTCGTGAGCGATCACGTTTCGCAGCCAGTTCGACTCGCCCCTCAGTGGTGTGTCGAGGGCCGGGGCCCAGATGTCGATGCGATTGTCGAAGAAGTACGCCGCGCCGTTGGAGTAATCCTCATAGTCCTTCAGCACGATTGAGACCTTCCCCTCGGGCTCGTACTCGTAGAGCGACGTAATCGGGCCGTACACGTCCTCTGCAACCCGGGCGGTAACACGGGCCGACCGATCCGATCCATCGCCGGCAGAATCCGCGTGGAAGTGCACGAGAAAGTGGTCGGTCTCTATCGTGTACCACTTGAGGTCGCTTCGCACGTAGTCGTAGTACCCCACCCGCTCCTGAGCGCTCGCTGCAGTGACGATCAGGCACACCCCGGTAAGCCACCGGAGTCCGATGGAAACGAAGCGCGATATGACGGGGGAGCAAGTCATCTGACGATGGCGATGGAATAAAGCTGCGTCCCTTGCCGTCCGGCTGCCGTCTGGGCCTCGACGCGCGCGAAGTAGATGCCACTCTCCACGTCCGGTCGCCACTCGAACTCGACGGGCACACGCGCCAATGTGGCTTCGCCCACGAGCGAATGCACGAGATTGCCGGCCATGTCGATGATAGATACTTTCACGGTAGAGGGCTCGGCGGTCGCCACCCGCAGCCGGGTGAAACCCTCTCGCACCGGGTTCGGCCAGTTGTAGGTTTCGTCCTTCACGATCAGCTCGTTTCCATTGCCCCCAGGAGCCCGGTCAGTGCCCGCGTCGACGAAACTCCCGTTCAGTGCGTCGCCGTACAGACTGGACCATGTCGACTCGCCGAGGTCCTCCACATCCCAACCGAGTAGATCTCCCGTCGGGGCAACCGCATAGATCGTTTCACCGACGATCAGGGGGGTGGCGGAAAGTCGACCTCCCAGAGCGAGCGGGAACGGAAGCGCGGTGGAGGAAGAGGCGCCTGGAGATACTGCGTGCAGATAGCCGTCGGTTAAGGCCAGGAGAACGTGGGGACGACCGTCGTCGCCGACAGGGAAGTTGGCTATCAGCGGTTGTGTATCGGAGTTTTCCGCAAGAGCGATCGGGAATCCGCGGGTTACGGCCCCCTCGCGCCCGAAGGATTGCAATGACGCCCCGGCGGTAACCACGACTTCCAGGTTCCCGTCCGTGTCTATATCAGCCAGGACGGGCCAAGGCGACAATTGACCCGGCGAGAACTCGACCTCGACGACTCTCCCGTCGTTTCCAAGAAGGACGAGCTTCCCCTCGTCAACGAAAGGAATCGCCGCCAGTAGTCCAAGAGGATCCCTTCCGGCAACTGCTTGCCCGATGTTCGAACCGAGCCGTCGATCATACACCCACTCGGCGATCGGCTCCTCGTTGCGCCACACCTGGGCTCGCTCACGGCCGACGACCAACAGGTCTCCGTCAGGCAGCGCCGCAAGTGAAAGGACGCCGCCGATTGCACTCGTCACCAGCTCGCTCGTTTGACCAGATCGGACAACGACCACATGGCCCGTGTCGCCAGAATCAAATCCCGCGTAGTACTCGAATTCTGAGCCGCGATTGATTCCAATCAACTGAGTCGAGGGCAACCCCAAACGTACCTCGGCTGGGAACGGCACCAGAAATTGCGGTCTGTCCAGCACCGGGTCGTATCGAGTGAAGTAAATCTCGTCGGCGTCATTGCGGGCCAGGTACGACAATGCGTCCGAACCTGCAGGGCCGGCGTGAACGACCGGTTTTCCGATTACGCCGTCTATCCTCGATGGAACGCCCCCGCTCAACGGGACCATCCAGAGCACGTTTGTCTCGGAACCGGTGTGATGGAGCAGCATCTCCTCGCGCGTCGAACCGTTCACAAACGCCATCGTCGAGACCGAGGATCCGAAACCAAAAGGCACATTGAGGGATGGCCTCGAGAACTCGATTGGAGTCACACCGCCCTCCTCTCGCCTGTAGCGAAGCGTCATCGATGTCGAGACCGGACCAAACTGGTCGAGGATGATGAAGCTCGGACCTCCACCATTCGAATTGCTGTTCGGATATGTGTCAGAACCAAACCGATTCGCGTACAGTGCGATCTGGCCCGTAGCCGTGATCGATGAGACCGGGTTCCCTTCGAAGAAGAAGTCGAACGGCGTGCCCCGATCGAAATCGGGCGCGAACAGATTGCCCGACGGGAAACCCAGATCCTGTGCGGAATCGGCCTCCTCCAGATCGACGCCGCGGCGCGTCGGGTTCACGTTCAC
>DATKEJ010000016.1:0-5687 GCA_035512315.1 Rhodothermales bacterium
TCGAGGCGGATTCGTTCTGAGGTAATGGTGTTCAAGGTGTTCGGTGGGCTATGATGGAAGTCGGCAGCCACCCCGCGCTTCAGCGCGGGGTAAGGCCGACGCAAGAAATCTATGGGGCTTCAGCCCCGAGACGGGGCTACCCCGGCCGACAGTTAGCCTCGCCGGGCTGAAGCCCGGCTCGGAGGGTAGGGTGCCTGCTCGCTCCCCCGGGCTGAAGCCCGGGGTGGTCGTCCGGGCTCCACCAGGGACAACCCGCTCCACCCGCCTCAGTCCGCTCCGTCCGCTCAACCCGCTCATCCCGCTCCGTCCGCTCCGTCCGCTCAACCCGCTCATCCCGCTCATCCCGCTCAACCGGCTCAACCGGCTCAATCCCGCTCAATCCCGACACCATTGGGAACACGTTGCGTAGTAGTTTACTTCGACAGCCGATACATTCAATCCACTGGATCCCGGGTCAAGCCCGGGATGACAATGAACAATGATCCCCTCGTGGGATGACAATGATCCCCAAGGAGCTCTTCCAGAAAATCCGCCGCATCGAGATACAGACGAAAGGTCTCGTTGAAAACATCTTCGGAGGCGAGTATCACTCCGCCTTCAAGGGGCGAGGCATGGAATTCGCCGAGGTGCGCCCATACCAATACGGGGACGACATTCGTTTCATTGACTGGAACGTGTCGGCTAGAACGGGCGATACGTTCGTAAAGGTTTTCGAAGAGGAACGTGAACAGACGCTCATGCTCGTGGTGGACATTTCGGGTTCGGGTGACTTTGGCTCGCAGACGCAGTTCAAACGCGAAATGGCGGCCGAGATCTGTGCCGTCATTGCGTTCAGCGCCATCCAGAACAACGACAAGGTCGGCCTGATGCTCTTTTCAGACGACGTCGAGCTTCTCGTCCCTCCGAAGAAGGGACGACGACACGTGCTCAGAGTGATCCGTGATCTTTTCGCGCACGAGCCTCGCTCCCGCGGAACCGATATCGCCAACGCACTCGAGCACGTGCTGCACCTCCTCCGCCGGCGGTCGATCGTGATCCTGATCAGTGATTTTCTCGATATCCGATTCGAACGTGAGCTCCGGGCCGTGCGCCAACGGCACGACACCATTGCCATCCAGCTCTACGACCCCAGAGAAGAAGAACTGCCGGCGCTCGGTCTTCTCGAGCTCACCGACGGCGAAACAGGACAGACCACTGTCCTCGACACCAGCTCCAAACGGGTCCGAGCCGCGTTTGCCGCCGAAGCCCGCGCGCGACACGAGCAACTCAAGAGCCTCTTCAAACGCCTCCAGCTCGACGCGATACATATTCGGACCGACCAGGGATATGTCGATCCGCTCGTACACTTCTTCAAGGCTCGACACGCAAAGAGATGAAGAAAGGGCTCGTCATAGGCTTCGTCGCGTGCGTGCTCGGCGGTCTCGGCTCGACCGCTTCGGCGCAGTCGGCCTCCGTCGTCATCTCGACCGATTCGGTGCTTGTTGGAGAGCCGTTCTTCTTTACCGTGACGGTTCGAGCCGACCCTGGTCAAGTAGTTATCTTTCCAGAACTTAGCAGTGGGTCGCTTCCCGTCGGAGACGCCGAGTTTCTACGTCGCGTGTCCGAGCTTGGTCCACCTGCATCCACCGACTCCGCCACGTATGAGGTGGCCGTATTCGGAGTCGATAGTGCGCTCGTGGGAGGATTGCCGGTCGGCATCGTTCAGGCAGAGGGCGACACGTTGTTCTTTGCCTCTCCGGGCGTTGAGGTCGGAATCAAGTCCGTCGTTCCTGAAGGAACCGACGCGATGAAGGACCTCGCGCCACTGGCAACGTTCCCAATGTCGGTCTGGCCGTGGATCATCGGAACGGTTCTCGCTCTCATCGCCGCCTGGTTTCTTTACGGATATTTGAAGAAACGCGCGGAGCAGAAGCCGGTGCAGGTCGAGGACGCTTACTACGAACTCGATCCCTACGACGAGGCCGTCAACCGTCTGAAGACGCTGGCCGAAGAAACGACCTCCGACGATGCCGAACTGCAGCGCTACCACGACGAGCTGTCCGACATCCTCAGGACCTACATCGAGAAAACACTTTCGGTGCCGGCGCTCGAGAGGACGACCCGCGAGCTCATTACGTCACTGAGCCAGCTCTCTCAGGTTGCGACCGACTACGTCTCCGACGAAGCCGTCAAGCGCGTTGCCGAAACGCTCGACATGTCTGACCTCGTGAAGTTCGCGAAGTACTCATCCCGAGAAGAAGAAAACCGGAGGGCGCTCGAGCTTGCTCGCGAATCGATCGAGGACATCGAGAACGGCCGCCGGCGCAGACGAGCCGTCGCCGAGGCGGAAGCCGCGGAGGTCGAGTCATGACAGGGTTTTCAGAGCAAATCGTAGAACGACTCGCCAATGCCTCGAGCGTGACCGTCCTGACAGGAGCGGGAGCCAGTGCGGAAAGCGGCCTGCCGACGTTTCGCGATCCCGACGGATTGTGGTCGGAGTTCAATCCTGTGGAGCTTGCCAGCTACAGCGCCTTCGTCGACAACCCGGTCCGCGTTCAATCGTGGTATTCTGCCAGGTTGCGGTCGTCAAACGGCGTGAGTCCCAATCCTTGCCATCTTGCCCTCGCGGAGCTGGAAGACCTGATCGAGTCCGTGACCGTCGTCACGCAGAACGTGGACGGCCTTCACCAGCGCGCCGGATCGACCCGGGTCATCGAGGTGCACGGCAGCCTGCATCGGATTTACTGTGCCGCCTGCGGTCGAGACACCCAGGAACTCGACGTGGCGCCCGACGCATCAGAACCCGCTCGTTGTGGCTGCGGCGGCCTCCTGCGACCCGGCGTCGTGTGGTTCGGGGAGATGCTGCCCGAACAGGCGCTCGCGGCAGCCGTTGAAGCATCATCCGATTGCGATGTCTTTGTCGCGATCGGCACGAGCGCCGAGGTTTACCCGGCGGCGGCGCTTCCCCTTCACGCTGCGAAGAACGGCGCCACCGTAATCGAGATCAACCTTGGCCCGACGCCCCTCAGCGCCGCGGCCGACGAAGCGGTCTTTGGGCCGGCAGGCGAGCTCACACCTCGTCTGGTCGCCCAGGTTCGCGCCAGAGCAGCCTCGAGAGTGAATTGACTATGGTCTTCCTTCATCCGTACTGGCTCGTCTTGCTCTTCGCAGTCGTCATTGCGTTCACGTGGCTTTTGTTGCGGCGGAAGCGATACGAGGGCCTCCGGTACAGCGACATCCGCCTGACGGAGGGAACGCCGGCCACGTTCTGGTCGAAACTCACACTGGCCCCCATGGCGCTGCGCGTAGGGGCCCTCTCGCTTGCCATCGTTGCCCTTGCTCGCCCGCAGGATCCCAATACAACGCGCGAGCGATTCGCCGAAGGCGTCGACATCATGCTCGTGCTCGACACCTCGACGTCGATGAAGGCGCAGGACTTTCGTCCAAACCGCTTCATCGCCGCTCGCGACGTGGCATCAGAGTTCATCGCAGGCCGGGTTTCCGACCGAATCGGACTCACGGTTTTCGCCGCCCTCGCTTTCACGCAGGTTCCGCTGACCATTGACTATCCGTTTCTTCAGGAGATGCTGAGCCAGGTCGAAGTCGGGATGATCGAGGACGGCACGGCCATCGGAACGGCCCTTCTGACGGCGGTGAATCGTCTGAAGGATTCGACGGCAAAGAGCAAGGTCGTCATCCTCCTGACCGATGGCCAGAACAACCGGGGGGAGATCGATCCCGCGACAGCCGCCGATGCCGCCAGCGCGATGAAGGTTCGCGTTTACACTATCGGCGTGGGCGCGCACGGCTCGGCGCCGTTTCTTGCCGACGATCCGTTTTATGGGCAGCGAATGATGCAGATCCCGGTTGAAATCGATGAGGACATGCTCACCGCGGTGGCCGAGAAGTCGGGAGGCAAGTATTTCCGCGCCACGAACACCGGAGCCCTGCGAGCTATATACAACGAGATCGGCGAGCTCGAGAAGACAAAGATCGAGGAGCGGATTTACACCGACTACGAGGAGCTATTCCCCTATTTCCTCTGGCCGGCCTTCTTCCTGCTCATGCTCGAGATCGTTCTCAGCACCACCCGGCTCAGACAGCAACCCTGACGCGGCATGGACTGGCTTTTCCCAACCTACCTGATCGCTCTCTTCGCCGTCCCGGTGGCGATGGCACTCTACGTGTGGTCGGCATTCAGGCGCAGGGAGGCGATGCGGCGGTTTGGAAATCATGAAATCGTAAAGCAGCTCTCGCAGTCGATCAGCCCCCGTCTCCGTCGCTGGAAGAGCGCATTCGCGGTAATCGGCCTTGCGCTCATCGCCACTTCGATCGCAGGCCCACGCTTCGGCACCAAGCTGCGGGAGTTTAAGCGTGAAGGCGTCGATCTCGTCATCGCGCTCGACGTGTCGCAGTCGATGCTGGCCGAAGACGTGCTGCCCAACCGGTTGACCCGGGCGAAGTACGAGATCGGAAAGCTGCTCGAAAATCTGGAGGGCGACCGCGTGGGCCTCGTGCTTTTCGCGGGCGACGCGTTCGTGCAATGCCCGCTGACTCTCGATTACTCTGCCGTTCGGCTCTTCCTGGACATTGCGGATCCATCTCAGATTCCGACACCGGGCACCGATTTCTCCGCCGCGTTGAACAAGACCGTGCAAGTGTTCACCGGCGCTGCTGAGAAGGAGGAAGGGGCCGTCGCCCACACGAGAGCGCTCCTGATCGTCTCCGACGGCGAGAACTTCGCCCCCGTCGACGAGGCGCTCGATGCGGCTGAAAAAGCCGGACTGATCATCTTCGCTACGGGCGTCGGCGAATCGGACGGCGTGCCGGTTCCGGTTTACCAGCACGGGCGTCAGGTGGGTTTTAAGAAGGACAAGGGCGGAAACACGGTTGTCACCAGGCTCGAGGAAGATCGCTTGAAGGAACTGTCCGAGAACGGCGGCTATTTTCAGATCACGCGCCAGTCGAGCTCGCTCGGAGAGATGGCTGAAGCGCTCAAACGGCTGGACCGGCAGGCATTCGATGCCGAGATCTTCGAGGAATACGAGGAAAAATACCAGTGGCCGCTCGCGTTGGGCATCCTGCTCCTGCTGTTCGAATTTCTGTTTCCCGATCGCTTTGTGGGCCGGGTCCACCGCCCCGGCGCTTACGTCATTGCAGAGGGTGAGGAGGAAACCGGTGCACCGTGGAGCGCTTCGGAGAACGGCTCCGGGGGTTCGGGCGTTGAAGTGGCGACCACGGCTGCAGACGGCGTCCGAGGATCATAAACGACCACAGACCCATGACCAGTCGCATACTCATTTTCCTCGCACTTGCATTGCTCGGATTCTCCGACGACAAAGACAAGGGCCGCGAAGGAAACAAGCGGTACCACGATAAGAAATATGAGGAGGCCGCCGCCCTGTTCCGCCAAGGCATCGCTTCGGCCCCCGAGTCGACCGACGAGAAGACGCGAGCCGCGTTGGCAAATAATCTCGGATGCGCGCTGAATCGCCTCGAGTCGTATGAAGAGGCCTCGGCCGCGTTCTCGGAGGCCATTCAGCTTGCCTCCAACGATAAGGAACTCACGCGAAGCGCCTACAACGCCGGCAACAACGCGTTTCAGGCCCAGGATCCGGAGCGATCGCTCACCTACTATCGAGAAGCCCTCCTGGCCGATCAGGCCAATGAGGATGCGCGGTTCAACTATGAGTTCGTGAAACGATTCA
>DATKEJ010000017.1:0-6937 GCA_035512315.1 Rhodothermales bacterium
TCTGGTGCGCGTGTCCGCTTCGCAGTACGACGGCACACCACTTCCCGGAGCGAAGGTAACCCTCCATCTCGCCTGGAACGTCGACCGCACGAAGACGATGAACGACACGCGACTCGAGATTTCGTTCAAACGAACTGCGTCGATGCGAGCGAATTTCGGTTCGCGGTACTTTCGGTTCCGTATCGACGTCGAGTGGACCGGCGGGAGGAAGGAACTGCCGCTGATGATCCGCGTGTGATGCAGCCCGCTCGACTCCATGGGTCGTTGCACCGAGGCTTCCTCGGAGCGTGCGACGAATCGAGTTTTCTACGATCGCTGGATCGATTCAGAGAAATCCGCTGGATTCTCCGCTCGTGCGAGAATGCGAGCGACAGAAGGCCCTGAAGCGGTACGGCCGCCTTCACACGTGGCATTTGTGGTGGTTCGTTATCACACTTCAGCTTCTGATCGTCCTCATTGGTATCATTCTGACTTGGCGGGCGAGTGGCTGAGCGGGGCAACGAAACCCTAACTGCCCCTTCCAGCGGGCGCCGGCGGGCGCTTGCTCCGGGTGTATCCCGAGGCGCCGCTGAACGGAAGTCGTTAGCGGCCGTGCGAAATAGCCCGCGTGGGAAAGGCGGTTGAGGAGGGAAATGGCACAGAGCGTCATCCACTGCGATCCCGAGATCCTGAGCGGCACTCCCGTCTTTGCTGGAACTCGAGTCCCCGCAAAGAATCTCGTCGATTACCTCGAGGGAGGGCACTCCCTGGATGAATTTCTCGAAGACTTTCCGTCGGTGACCCGGGAACAGGCTATCGCGGCACTCGAAGAGGCGAAAGGTCTTCTGCTCGCGCATGCGACTTCTTCTCGATGAGTGCCTGCCGAAGAGGCTGAAGAGAGAATTCAAGCCTCCGCACTCTGCTCTCACGGTCGGCGACGCGGGCTGGTCCGGAATCACGAATGGAAGACTACTCTGGCTCGCTGCGCCAAAGTTCGATGTTTTCCTCACCTCGGATACGAATCTGGAGCATCAGCAGAATCTGCCCGATCTGTCGCTGATCATCGTCGTGCTCTTTGCTCCGAGCAACGACATCGCCATTCTCAAACCTCTCGTTCCCGCCGTCATCGACGCGTTGGCCAACGCGAAACCGGGACAGGTCCTGCACATCGGCCGCTGACTCGGCGCTGCACCGGACGCGGCCACCCCTAGGCCACCGCTTCGATGATCACCGCCATCTTCGGCCGGCCGATCTCCCGGTGCGGCCGGGGATGACATCGGTCCGGAGCTTCGACTCCACGACCTTCCGGATCGCCTTGCACCACGACTCGGCTCCGAGATAGATCCGCTCACCAACTTGTCCCACAGCCGCTCATCCGAGGCGAACCGCCTCGGCCGGCAGAGCGAGGAAGTGACGCCGGTCACGATCATCGAGGAAGATCGACTCGCGGCGATTGCCGCGGCAGCGGACGTGAATGGAGAGCCCCGGGATACTCGATCCGCGCTTGTCGTGCCATGACCCGAGGCTCCCTCGGAGCGAGCGCGAGATCAAGTTTTCTACGATCGCTGGATCGATTCAGAGAAATCCGCTGGATTCTCGTGCTCGTGCGAGAATGCGATCCACGAGAGGCAGAGTAGGAAACGGGGAACAGAAAAGAGTAGCTCCGTCCCCACTTCTTTCCACCGCACACTTAGGAATTTGCGTGGAGCGTCTCCAAGGCCACTCGCCGTTCGGCGAACGCTCGCGCCAAGGCCTCTGTTCGCGTATCGAGAGCGCTTAGCCTCTCCAGAAGCTGATAACGCCACGTGTGTGCCGAGGCTGGTAGCTCACCATCCGAAACCATGGCGTCGTGCGCGACCAGCCGATCGTGGAGGTCGGCTATTTTCGCTGGAGCGGCTCGTGCCCAATCGATTCCGGTGCTAAATGCTAGTCCAAGGCTCAGGCCTTCCAAAATGTCTGAGCTCACGCCGCCGCGCTGTGCTCGCGAAAGAAAGCGATCACACGCTTGGATGGCCTCGTCCATCTGGGCCGCTGCATCTTCTATCTTGCTCACGGCGTCAGAAAGGCCCCGCAGCAACTCTCTCCAGTCCTCCTCATCACTCATGGAGGAAGGCTAGCATGGTTCGGCGAGTCGCGCCGCCGCGAGGAAATCCGCGTCCGGCACTACAGCAGGCGCACCGAGGATGCAGATCGAGGCAGCGCGCGTGTTGCACGGACGTGATCTCGCGGCCGGCTTTGGCCGGGTACTCGGCTGCAAACGGGCAAACGACGATGATCGACACGCACGTGCTGAATAGCCAGCGGGGCGGCGTCCGGAGCCCTCTTGGACACGTGGGATGCCCCATGATCGGTCGCGCAAAGTCCGGATATCCGCGGTGTCTTGAGCGGAGCTCCATTCCGGATGCTCATGACCAGTTGCGTGTTGAAACGAGCGTCTCGAAGGGCGCAACCCGCGCCAGCAGTCCCTGAAGTCACGGATGTTCAGCGAGTTACGGTAGAAATCGGTCCGTCAGAGAGCGATTCCGGCGTTGGCTATTTCAATGATTCCGCATAATCCGCTCAGTGAAAAGTTAGGCGACGAAGGCGTCCCGTTTCGGAGCCGAGGTACAATTTCAACGATGGGTCGAACACTCCAGGATTTGTATCGCGAGGCATCGGAACTTTCCGAGAGCGAACGAGCAGAGCTCGCGGGCCTTCTGCTCGAGAGCCTCGAATCCGAACCTGAGGCCGACGTGGAAGCAGCATGGGCTGAAGAGATCGAGCGGCGCGTCCGAGAGATCGACTCCGGAAGGGTCAGAACCATTCCCTGGGAGCAGGTGAGAGCGCAGCTGCATGGCCGGCTCGGCGAGAAGCGTTAGCTTCCATCCGGAAGCGAGAGCCGACCTCCTCTCAGCTACAGACTGGTATCTCGAGCGGAGCCACACAGCTGCCAGTGAATTCAGCGCCGAGATCGACCACGCACTCGTACGCATCCAGGAAGCTCCTGAGCGATATCCAGAAACCCGCTATCGTCGGCGACGGTTCGTCCTGTTGAAGTTTCCCTTCGACCTGATCTACAGGATCGTTGGCGAGCATGTCGAGATCATCGCGGTCGCGCATCACAGTCGCCGACCCGGATACTGGCGCGCAAGATAGTTGAGGCGGGGATGAGGATGCGGGAAGATCTCAGTTGGACGAAGGCGCTGGGTATCCCTTGACCGCCACCCCCTCCGAGGGAACCTCGGAGCGATGCCCGAGCCGCGGCCGGCACAGTCGGATCACTGTTCGAGGGCACGCAACGTTCCCGCGATGATGTCTTCCCCTTGACACCGCCCCCTCCACCGAGGGAACTTTCGAGGCACATGTCGCAGCCTCCCAGACTCCTCGATCGCGTTCGCGACGAGATCCGCGTCCGGCACTATAGCCGGCGCACCGAGGATGCGTACGTTCACTGGATCCGGCGATACATTCTGTACCACGGGAAGAAGCACCCTTCAGCAATGGGTGGGGACGAGGTGAACCGGTTTCTGTCGTATCTCGCAAGCGAGCGCGATGTCGCGGCCTCGACGCAGAATCAGGCGCTTGCCGCGATCCTCTTTCTCTACCGCCACGTGCTGGACGAGCGGCTGCCGTGGCTCAGCGACATCATCCGGGCGCGCAGGCCCCGCCGGCTCCCGGTGGTCCTCTCGCGAAACGAAGTGCGCGCGATTCTCGGCCGGATGAGTGGAGCGCCGAAGCTAGTAGCCGCTCTGCTATACGGAACGGGCATGCGACTCCTCGAGGGACTCCGGTTGCGCGTGAAGGATATCGACTTCGTTTCAGCACAGGTCATCGTGCGTGACGGCAAACGCGGCAAGGACCGGCGGACGATGTTGCCGGGCGTGCTGCGCGAGCCTCTCGAGCGGCAGCTCGAGGCAGCACGCCTGTTGCACGGTCGCGACCTCGCGGACGGCTTTGGCCGGGTCGAGCTGCCGCACGCGCTCGCGCGAAAGTATCCGAATGCGGCGGTGGAGTGGGGATGGCAGTACGTCTTCCCATCGGGGAGCCGGAGCGTCGACCCGCGGAGCAGCCGGATCGGGCGGCACCACATCGACGAGTCGACCGTGCAGAAGGGTGTGCGACAGGCAGCGCTGGCTGCGGGGATCGCCAAACCGGCAGGCCCGCACACGCTTCGCCACTGTTTCGCCACGCATCTGCTCGAGGACGGCTATGATATCCGGACGATTCAGGAGCTGCTCGGCCATGCCAGCGTGCAAACGACGATGATCTACACCCACGTGCTGAATAGCCAGCGAGGCGGCGTCCGGAGCCCTCTGGACACATGGGAGGCCCCATGATCAGCCGCGCAAAGTCCGGATATCCGCTGTGTGTTGAACGGAGCTCCATTCCGGATAACGATGACCAGTTGCGTGTTGAAACGAGCGTCTGGAAGGGTGCAACCCGCGCCAGGAGTCCGTGAAGTCATGGATGTTCAGCGCGTTACGGTGGGAATCGGTCCGTCAGGGACGATTCCGGGTTTAGCCCTTTCCATTATTCCGTATAATCCGCTCAGTGAGAAGTTGGACGCCTGGATGAAACGCGCAGAACTGTCACTCCAAGACCTTGCCGCTCATCCTGTCTGGGTCTTTCGCGACGCAGCAGTCGATGAGACGGTCGAACCTCACACCAAACCGGGCCCGGTTCCTTTGATGGCTTTGATAGCCACAGGGTTCACGGCTGCGGACGGTTCAACGTACAAAGGATTCGCCTTGCACACGAAAGTATCGCTCGTGGCACCGGTGATACTGACTGCTCAGGGCCAGGTGCCACTCTACCTGCCGAATGGTCGACCGACATCGGAAGATCTTCGGCTCTCATACGAACGCCTGGGTGTGTCACCCGATCAGTTCTTTCCAGTCACCATCACGCCGACGGTCAAGACCAGGAACAAGCCCGTCGGAGACGTATGGGAGTCGTTCGTGTATCGCGACGTATCCGGGATGCACTCGGTCGCGTAGCGGCGTCCAACTCTGGGTTGCAGCCGACGTGGCCCGCTGCTTTCCTGCCTTCCAAGTTGTGCCATCATGGCGTCGCGGGCCACGCGGCTGAACCCTGGTCCGTTAGCCGCCGATGCATGGCCTCAAGACGTTGCCGATGTCCTCTCTGCGGCGCATAATGTTCTTCGAGGAGCTGTCTATGGGCGATCAGAACGATGAATTCAGAATCGACAACGGACATGTCTCAGACACTTTCATCAAGGGCAATCAGGGTCCGAAGGACCACGGCAGCCCCTTGGTTCAAAAGATCGAGAAGGGCGGTCGTTCGGGGTGGCTTGAGACGGAAGTGGATGGTCAGGGCAACGTCGGAAACACAGATTGGGTACCCGACAAACGCTAGGGCGCGCTGACCGTGAAATGCAGCGAATGTGGCCGTGAGCTTCCCGAGTGCGGAGGCAAGATCACGTTCGACTACGGTGCATGCTGGGAGCCGGCATGTAGACGTCGGTACGACAGACCACGCAAATTCGGCGAGCTCTGTCCGTTCTGCGGGAAAGACTCGGCCTTCGAGCATAACTGGGTTTGCGCAAAATGCGGCCAGTGGCAGTCGTGGGACCCGGAGCCTGGGCAGCGGTGTTATGTTCCTCTTGAGTGCCCGAAAGGACACTGACGTCGCCCCCTTTCGGCTGAACATCGTGCAAGTTCATCACCGCGGCGACTCCGCGGCGGCTAACTCATGCGCTGCACCGGACGTTGAACCGCGCCGCTTGAGTCGTAGTTTGCTACTCTGATTCGTGCGGTTCAACGCCGGTGAGCGCTGATCCGTTAGGCCGCTGGAGCGAGGTGCCAGATGATACCAACTGTTTTCTACGGCGTTGTTTTGGGTGCGGTCGTTGGCCTAATCTGGACGCTCGCGTTGGACATACGCTTTGCGACTGGCGTCGTTACGAGCGCAGTCGTTGGCTGCTTGCTAGCGTTGATCGCGGCCCTGTTCGGAAAGATGGCTCGCGTTGGCAGCAACCTCGAGCCGGGCGAGACGTATGTTGTGTCCAACGGGATCGTCACTTTCCTGGCCATGGCGTGCGGTGCTGTAGGACTCCTGGTCTGGCTCGGTCGGGCTCTATTCTCATGACTCCAGACGCAATCAACCTCGCGATCGCCCTTTGGGGTGCCATCACGGGTACCATTGCAATCACGCTGAGCGTAATTCAGTACTACGTGGAGCGTCCCCGTCTCCAGCTTCAGTGGCTGCGCAACTTTGCCATCATGGCGCTTGGATCCGATGGTCGAATGAGAGGCGCAGGTCCGACGATCGCACGGTTGGTCGTGACGAACGTTGGACGACAAAATATTCGGGTCATCGGTGCATACGGTGCGAAACGCGAGACAGATGGAACGGTTGGTCTGTTCATGTTCTCTGATGGACTTCTCGACGCATCGGCGAACCGAGTGCTTGCACCCGAAAACCCCTCGACGGAGTTTCAGATCAATGAAGGTCCCCATCTCGACGAAATCGTTTTTGTCGCTGTAAACGACGGATTCGGGAGAAGCCACGTCCTCTGGTTGGTCTCCTGGTTTCAGAAACTTGCTGTCAAGCGACGATTCCGACAAATGAAGGCGAAGAAAGCGGTCAAGGCGGCCTAACTCATAGGACTCTTTACCGCATCGGAACCGGTTGATCAGTGACGACCACGCAGAACGCGAGTCGCCCGGATTTGCGTTGACGGCTTGATTCGATGCGGTAATGAGTTCAGTTGGACGAAGCCGTGTGCCACCGTGGGGAAAGTATCGATCCGCGAGGGGTGGGTGGTGGCAATGCGGGGCGGGCCAGGGACGCGATCGTGCGATGGGGAGGACGCGCGATGAGCGCCGTGCGATCCGGATATCCATTGAGCGTTGAACGGATCCCGATTCTGGATAACGCCGGCCAGTGCCGGGTTGTGACGATCGCAGCGCAGTCTGGAAACCACGCCAGGAGGTCGACAACTCATGGAGTGCAGCGG
>DATKEJ010000018.1:0-5670 GCA_035512315.1 Rhodothermales bacterium
AAGTACCGACTTGTCCGCATCGAGTCGGCCCGGTACAGTCGCCTCATGACATCCTCGGTTCGGCTGTTCCGCGTGATCATGCCTGTACCCAACATCGAAGAGGCTGCCAGATTCTACAGTGCGCTGTTGGACCAGCCCGGCTTTCGCGTCTCGAACGGACGCCACTACTTCGAGTGCGGGGGCGTGATTCTCGCGGTTTACGACGCGAAGGCGGATGGCGATCGTGCGGCGGTTCGCAGCAATCCGGAGCACGTATATTTCGCGGTCCCTGATCTCGAGGCCTTCTTCAAGCGAGCCGAAACGGTTGGCGGCCTTTCCAAGGAAATCGGCGACGGTAAGTTGCCGATGGGGAGCGTCGCACGCCGGCCGTGGGGCGAGCGGTCGTTCTACATGCATGACCTGTCGGGCAATCCTCTGTGTTTCGTCGACGAGCAGTCGGTCTATCGAGGCGGTCCGCCTCCAAGCTGAGCGTTCCCGAGAGCGAGAAGCGGTTCAACATCCAGCGTCGCCCAACTCGCAGTTGCACCGGACGCCAACCGCTGCTTTACTGTGTTCCGAGAGCCTTGCCTCATCGCGTCGCGGTCGGCGCCGGTGAACTGCAGGACGTTAGACGGCCCACATAAGCACATCGTCGTCAGGACAGAGGTTGCACAAATGGTGATCAACATGAACGCCTGGGTCCGAGGTTCGTGAAACGACTGACCGTCCGTTCAAAGTCTCTTCTCCATGCAGCGATCTGCCTGCTATGCGTCGCACCCACGGCCGTCGCCCAGACAGCGCTGAAGGCATTCGACGGCTACTTCCGTCTCACGACCGGTGAGGTCGTTACCGGTGAGTATTTCGTGGAAGGTGGCGTTGGGCGGTTCCTCTACCTGGACACCGAGCAATTTAAAAGGGGCGGACTCTTCGAGCGCATCGGTGACACGCTGCTCAGGTCGGTGGTACCGGAGGGGGCTGTAGAGATCGAGTTCATTCCGGACCCGGACGGGAGGTTCAGTGCTCTTCTGTGGCGGGAGCAAGGACAGGCGCCCGTCTGGGCAGAGCGAGTCTATGCGCATCGCTCCCGAGAGATACGTTTCCGGTCCGCCGACGGTACCGAGCTACAGGGGCGACTGCTCATTCCAGAATGCGCGGGACCTCATCCTGTCGTGGTATCCGTGCATGGTTCCGGGCCTGTGAACCGGTATGGTGGCCCACATCACACGGACTTCCTGCGCCATGGCGTGGCTGTGCTCGCATACGATAAGCGCGGCTACACCTCCGACCCACAGGCATGGCGAGAACCGGACTATGCAACTCTCTCGGCCGACGTCGCTGCGGCAGTTCGCTTTGCAGCGACTCAGGCGGAGCTGGACCACGACCGAATCGGGATCGTCGGAAGCAGTCAGGCGGGCTGGGTGGTTCCTCGCGCAGCGGTAGAGGCGCCGCAAACGGCGTTCATCATTCTGCGTGCCGGTGCGGCAGTTAGTGCAGCCGGGACCGTCCTCCATGAAGTGCGACAGGAACTTCGTCTCGAGGGTTTGTCCGGCCTGGACCTGGACCAAGCCATGGAGTTGCGGGCGGAAATCTACGGGGTGGCGATGCGCGGAGCGCCGATCTCCGCCACCGATCCCGTTGTCGTCCCATATCTCGACAAGGCGTGGTACAGAGCTGCCTTCGGAGAGGGTAGAATCAGCGAACGATGGTCGGCCCGTTGGTGGCAGTGGGCGCAACGCAACTTGGCCGTTGCCGGAACCCCACATCTGCAGCAGTTCGGCGGCGCCGTGTTGTGGTTCCTCGCGGAGCTCGACGAGAATGTGCCCCTCGTGTCGACACGCGCCGCACTCGAACGCGCATTCGAAGCGTCTCCCGGTGCAGACCACGAGATCGTCGTCCTCGATGGTGCGCTCCACTCCTTCCTCATACCTGGAGCGGGCGGGCAACCCCGCTTCTCGCCGGGCTTCTTCGACTACATGGGAGGGTGGATGGCGGATCGAGGGTTCTCACGGTCCGCTTGTTGGACGGGCGGAGCGCCATGAGCCTGCCGCGTCGGCCGTCTAACGAGGCATGCACCTGACAGCCGCCTCCGGCGGCCGCAGGTGATGCCCAGGGACGTTAGCCCGCGCTTCCTCAGGGTCGCCGCTCGCTACCCTGGCCAGCCGGGAGTATGCTTTCTGTACTCCCGTGAGTTTGCAGTCCGGCACGCGGCTGGGGCCGTATTGTTGCCCCCATCGGGGCGGGTGGAATGGGCGAAGTCTACCGCGCCCGCGACACGCGCCTCGACCGCACCGTCGCGATCAAGATCCTTTCTTCTGATTTTGTAAAGGACCCGCGGATAGAGACTCGCTTCCAGCGCGAGGCTAAGACCATCTCGGCGCTCAATCATCCGTATATCTGCAGTCTATTTGACGTCGGCGATTCGTATCTGGTCATGGAGTATTGCGAGGGCAAGACCTTGGCGCAACGCATCGACGAGGGTGCGCTGCCGCTCGATCAGGTTCTCGAGTATGGAATCCAGATTGCTGATGCACTCGACAATGCCCATCGGCAGGGAATCATCCATCGCGACCTGAAGCCTTCCAACATCATGCTGACGAAGACGGGGGTGAAGCTGCTCGACTTCGGTCTGGCCAAGCAGCGCGTGGATGTGCTGCCGGGCAGCGTCTCGCAAGTGTCGACTCTCGACCGCCCGCTCACCGAGGACGGGCAGATCCTCGGGACGATCCAGTACATGGCCCCTGAATCGCTGATGGGCAAACAGGTCGACGCGCGGAGCGACATCTTTGCGCTCGGGCTGATCCTCTACGAAATGGTCACCGGCAAACCTGCCTTCACCGGATCGAGCAAGGCGAGCTTGATTGCTGCGATTCTGGAGCATGAGCCGCAGCCGATTACCCGCCTGAAGCCGACAAGCCCACCTGTGCTCGATCACATAATTCGTGCGTGCCTGGCGAAAGAACCGGATGAGCGGATGCAGACCGCCCACGACGTAATGTTGGAGCTCGGGTGGATCCTTGAATCACGACGTGACCTCGCGCTTAGCGACTCTCCGCGCCGTCGCAAACTGTGGGTTGCTGTCATCGTCACCACTCTGGTGGGTCTCGCAATCGGATTCCTGCTCGCGCGTGACCGGCTTTCAAACCCTCGGCTGCTTCAGACATCCTTCACTCACTTGACGAAAGAATCAGGCGTCGAATCTGAGGTGAGCATCTCACCCGACGGGAAGTTCATTGCTTACGTCAGTGGCAGGGGAAACGGCGACATCTATCTTCGACGAGTGGGGGGACAGAAATCGGTGAACCTGACGGAGTCTTCTGCTGAGGACGACTCGCAGCCGGCGTTTTCTCCTGACGGCCAGACCATCGCCTTTCGCTCCGAGCGAGGCGGCGGCGGCATTTTCGTCATGGGAGCGACAGGTGAGTCTGTGAAGCGCCTAACTGATTTTGGATTCTCGCCGGCGTGGTCTTCGGACGGCCGAGAAATCGTGGTCAGCACCGAGCGCGGGAATCCGGAGGCTCAGGTTCAGCCGGCGACGCTGTGGAAACTTACTGTCGCGACTGGTGAGAGGCGCCAGTTGACCGATCGAGATGCCATTCAACCGTCGTGGTCGCCGGGCGGCCATCGGATTGCCTTCTCGGACCGCCGCGGCAAGGGCGGAGATTTCGACATCGCGACAATTTCGAGTGAAGGTGGGGAGGTAGTCTCAGTCACGGACGATCCTGCACTTGATCTAAAGCCGGTGTGGTCTCCCGATGGCAAGTACCTCTACTTCCTCAGTGACCGGGGCGGTGTGATGAATCTCTGGAGAGTTGGCATCGATGAGTTTACAGGGCGAACATCCGAACAGCCGGAGCCGGTCACCACGCCTTCCCGGCGAGTGGCCGACTTTAGTATCTCTGCCGATAATCGGGCTATCGCCTTCACGGGCAGCGAGGGCCGATACACGCTTATGAAGCTGCCGTTCGACCCGATTCGAGAAACAGCAGTCAGCGACTCGGTAGCGGTGGTCGAGGGCAGCCTCTCGATTTTATGGCCTGACGTTTCCCCGGATGGTCAGTGGATCGCCTTCAACCCGCAGCTCGGCTTCGATCAAAGAGACATTTACGTCATCCGATCTGACGGCAGAGAGCTTCGGCAGCTCACGAATGATCCTGCGAACGATCTGTATGGTCGCTGGTCACCGAATGGAAACAGGCTCGCCTTTGTCTCTAATCGGGGCGGGAATATGGACTTCTGGGCAATCAACGCCGACGGCAGCGGATTACGTCAGATCACGCGCGCGTCGGAGCGAATCTGGAATCCACAATGGTCTCCCGACGGCACAACGATGACGGCGACGTACGCCAAAGGAACTCTTCTGTTTGACCTCAGTGGGGCTTTGCCTGCGGACGCTGGCAAACCGATCCGATGTCCCGATGGCGGTTCGTTTGCGGCCTGGTCATGGTCTCCTGATGGAAAATGGTTGAGTGGTAGTGTGAGCCTTGCGAACGGAAGCAGAGTCCCAGGCGTTGCCCTATATTCATTCGACACCGGAAAATGCGACGTCGTGACGAACTTCGGCAGTTTTGCGGTTTGGCTCAGCGACAGCCGACGTTTGGTCTTCGTTCACGGCAATGAGCTCTGGATCGTAGACCGGCCCACACGCAAGACCCGCAAGCTACATGCCTTGCCCTCGACGATCAACCGCTCATCGCTCGCCGTCTCGCGCGATAATCGCGCCATCTACTTCACCACCGGTTCCGTCGAGGCGGATATCTGGCTGATGAATATGACGCCAGAATCATAAATCTCCGAAAAATCAGCCGGCGGAGCGCGAAGATGTCCGCTCGACTCGTCGGCTTCCCAACCCGAAACGCAGGTTGCTTGTTGAGACTCGCAGGAGAGGCTGGTTTATCAATGCGACCGTTGTGACGCGGAAGAGTCCCCTCTCACACCCGCAAATGGCGGCGAGCTGCGCGAATGAGTCGAGCGCAAGAATTCGCAACGATCTAACACCGCTGGAGCCGACGGCGAACCGCACCACCGTAGTCCGAACGACCGGGAACATGGGTAACACTCTAGACCGGGAACATGGGTAACACATTTCCTGTGCGTTTCCGCGGAAAACGAACAGCTTCGCGATAGCGTCAGTCGCTGGGTCAAGTCGCACGAACACAGGTTCGAGTCGCGACGACCGGTGATCCGGCTGCGACGCACTGACAAGGATCCGGTCATCCATAGAAGCGCCGTTCTCTTTCGTCGAACCGCGCAATCAGCACGGTGCCCAGGAACACCGACCAGATCCCGTCGTCGATCTCCTCGAAGCCAAGCTTCTGACGCGCAAGGGTGTGGCTCGCGAAGACGAGATGTTTCTTCCACGCAATCATCCCGTTGTCGGTAACGATCCTGGTCTCGAGGTGCCCGTTGTACTCGATCCGCGGCACCCACTCAGGATAGGGCCGCGGTGACGGCGTGTAGAGCGTGGCCGGTCGCCGCTGGCCGAGCGACTCATGCGGACGTTCGTGGTTGAACTCGCGAATGAACGCGTCGAACGTTCGTTGCTGCCCCCTGGAGTCGTATGCCGGCGGTCGCGTTGTCTGCTCCTTGAGCGTCTTGTGCATGCGCTCGTGAGAACCATTCTGCTGAGGATTGCCCGGCACGATGCGTTCGATCCCGATTCCCAACCGGACCCACCACAGAGACAACCGGAAG
>DATKEJ010000019.1:0-2316 GCA_035512315.1 Rhodothermales bacterium
AAGCCTGTCGCCATCACGAACTGCCTCAATTTCGGCAATCCGTACAAGCCCGAGGTCTACTGGGTTTTCAAGGAGGCCGTCGCGGGAATGGGGGATGCATGCCGCACGTTCGAGACGCCGGTCACCGGCGGCAACGTCTCCTTCTACAATGAAAATCCGGACGGGGCGGTTTTTCCGACACCGACGATCGGGATGCTCGGCATCGTCGAAGACATCCTGCGGGACGTCACCACGACAAACTTCAAGAATGAAGGCGACGCCGTCTACCTGCTCAGCCCGGCCGGCTGGCAGCACCGGGAGGATATCGGCGGCTCGGAATACCTTGCGCGGATCCACGGACTCACGGCCGGCGACGCGCCGCACCTCGATCTGGAGGAGGAAGCTGCCGTACAGCGGAAGATGCTCGAGCTGATCCGTTCGGGCCAGGTGAGCAGCGCGCACGATGTTTCGGACGGAGGACTTGCTGTAACGCTAGCGGAATCGGTGATCTACAGCGACGGATTCGGAGCGGACGTCGACGTCGCGTCGGCCGCGCTGCGTCTTGACTCGGTGCTCTTCGGAGAAGCGCAGTCGCGCATTGTATTTACTTCCCCGGATCAGAACATGGCCGGCACCACGGACGGAGTGGAGATCGCGAGAATTGGAACGGTTTCAAGAGGTGCACTCCGGATCCGCCACAACGGGCACGAGGTGATCAACGTGGCGCCTTCGGCCCTGCGAGAGCCCTATGACAATGCGCTTCCCGCCTTCATGGAGCGGTAGAATCGTTGCGAGTCGGGATCATTCGCTGGAGCCATTGGCCGAAACCTACCTTCACAAGGTCTTGTTGTAACAAATGCATGGTGTCAGGGCACCAAATGGCCTGAACGCAGAACATATAAAGAGGATGATATGGCTGACAATAAACTGGTAATCGTAAGCGACAGCAACTTCAGGCAGGAAGTGATCAATGCGGACGTTCCGGTGCTGGTTGACTTCTGGGCCGCCTGGTGCGGCCCCTGCCGCATGATTGCGCCGATGGTCGAGGAGCTCTCACGCGAATTCGACGGCCGGGCAAAGATTGCCAAGCTCGACGTCGACCACAATCCGCAGGTGGCCATGCAGTTCGGCATCCGCTCGATTCCGACGCTGCTGTTCTTCAAGGATGGGCAGGTAGTCGATCAGCTCATCGGAGCGTCGTCGAAGAGGTCGCTGGCGGATAAGCTGGAGGCGCTGGTAAGCGAACCGGCGTAGGCCGTTGATAAACAATCACACGAATGCGCGAGAACGGAACGCTTGATCTATCGATCTTCGACGACATTGACTTTTCTCAGGCAGAGAATCGAAATGTCGTGATTATCGGCACCGGCCCGGCCGGGTTGACGGCGGCGCTCTATGCCGCTCGCGCCAATCTCGAGCCGGTGGTTCTACAGGGGCCGGAACCGGGCGGTCAGCTCGTGACGACGACCGATGTCGAGAACTACCCCGGATTTCCTGACGGGATTCTCGGTCCGGAGCTGATGCAGCTTTTCGAGGCGCAGGCCGTGCGCTTTGGCGCCGATCTTCGATATGGGAGCGTGACCGCGGTTGATTTCTCGCAAAGGCCTTTCCGCCTGGCGGTCGACGACGAGAAGGGTATCTGGACCCAGACCGTAATCATCTCGACGGGCGCTTCGGCGAAGTATCTGGGACTCGAGAACGAGAAGCGCCTCCTGGGTCGGGGCGTTTCGGCGTGCGCGACGTGCGACGGCGCGTTTTTCCGCGGGGTGGAAGTGGCAGTCGCGGGTGGAGGCGATACTGCGTTGGAGGAGGCCCTTTTTCTCACTCGCTTTGCGAAGAAAGTCCACGTCATCCACCGGCGAGGAGAACTGCGTGCATCCAAGATCATGCAGGATCGCGCACTCGAGCACGAGAAGATCAACTTCATCTGGAACACCATCGTTACCGACATCGGCGGCGAAAGCCAGGTCACGTCCGTCAATCTGAAGAACATCGAAACCGGCGTGGAGTCGGACCTCCCCGTGGAAGGCTTCTTCATCGCGATCGGTCATAAGCCGAACACCGAAATCTTCCGAGAGTGGCTGGACCTCGACCCGCAGGGGTACATCAAGACGAAGGCAGATTCTTCTCACACGAACAGACCCGGTGTATTCGCAAGCGGCGACGCGCAAGACCACGTTTATCGGCAGGCGGTCACGGCAGCCGGGACAGGCTGCATGGCTGCCATCGATGCTGAGCGCTTCCTTGCCGAGCACGGGATCATAGACGCGCCAAGAACTGAGACGGAGTGGCATGAAGCAGCGGCAATCCCGAGTAGCGACGTGGCGGCCCTCGACG
>DATKEJ010000020.1:0-5580 GCA_035512315.1 Rhodothermales bacterium
CCCACGACAGCGGCCTTGTGGGCCGCGCTGCCTTTTTGATAGAGGATTCCGTCGATCGTTATCCCGCTTTCGATTCGCTTCTTCGCATTGTCCCATGCGCCGCCGGCGTTTGACTGGAAGATGGCGAGCAGCACGCCCGAAACGGTCACGCCGACCAGCAGTCCCCCGAGCATAAACTTGTCGACGAAGCCGATAATCACGGGCACACTGATTGCGAGCACCCCGGGGATGACCATTTCCCGCAGCGCTGCAGCGGTCGAGATGTCGACGCACTTTGCGTAGTCAGCTTTGGCGGTGCCCTCGCGAAGCCCTGGGATCTCTCGAAATTGGCGCCCCACTTCGGTGATCATCAGGCCCGCCGCCCGGCCCACGGCGCCCATCGCCAGCGAACTGAAAACGTACGGCAGCATCGCTCCGATGAGCACACCCGCAAGGATGGTTGGATTTGCAACGTTGATGCTGTCGACTTCTGCTTGCAGCATGAATGCTGCGAAAAGTGCGAGTGCGGTGAGTGCGGCTGACCCGATTGCGAACCCTTTCCCGATGGCGGCCGTCGTGTTGCCCACCGCATCGAGCATGTCCGTACGCTGGCGTACTTCCGCCGGGAGGTGGGCCATTTCAGCGATCCCTCCTGCGTTGTCGCTGACCGGTCCGTAAGCATCCACGGCGAGCTGAATCCCGGTGACGGAGAGCATGCCGAGTGCGGCGATGGCGATCCCGTAGAGTCCGGCGAAATGGTGGGCGCCAATGATGGCCAAAGCGAGAACCACGGCCGGGAGGCCTGTCGAACGCATGCCGACGCCAAGTCCCTCAATAATGTTCGTGGCGGCGCCGGTGATGCTTTGGGTGGCGATGCCGAGCGTCGGCTTGGTTCGAGTCGAGGTAAAGTACTCCGTGATCAGGCCGATCACGACGCCGCTCGCCAAGCCGATCACGACGGCGAAAAAGACGCCCAGCTCCGAGTACGTCGTGGTGCCGTAAGTCCACTGAGTCGGAAGCATCCACACAATGATGAAGTACGAAAGCACCGCCATGATGAACGACGCTCCAAACTCGCCCATGTTCAAGGCATGCTGGGGACTGCCGCCTTCCCTGACACGCACGAAGAAGGATCCTACAATCGACACGATTATCCCCACGGCCGCCAACGCGAGTGGCAGGAGCACCGCAGCAAGCGGGAGCGCTCCGGCCATTTCAAACGTCCCGACGAACGCGGCTCCAAGGACCATGGTACCGACGATGGACCCAACGTAGCTCTCGAACAGGTCGGCGCCCATGCCCGCCACGTCGCCGACGTTATCTCCGACATTGTCGGCAATGGTGGCCGGGTTGCGCGGGTCGTCTTCGGGGATGCCTTCGTAAACCTTGCCGGCGAGGTCGGCGCCTACGTCAGCCGCCTTCGTGTAGATGCCGCCGCCCACGCGTGCGAAAAGCGCAATGGAGGACGCGCCCAGGGAAAAGCCTGAGATCACGTTGATGACCCGGACGATACTCCAGTCGAGCTGGGAGTACCCGATAAACAGGCATCCCAGGCCGAGTACACCTAGTCCGACGACTGAGAGACCCATTACGAGGCCACCGGAGAATGCGACGTTGAGCGCAGGTCCGAGACCGGTTCGGGCGGCGTGGGTGGTTCTGACATTCGCCTTTGTGGCAACCGTCATCCCGATAAAGCCTGCCAGGCCGGAGCAGAGAGCGCCGGTAAGGAATGAGAGCGCGATGAGCGGCGAGGATTCGGGATTGCCCAGATTGGCGAAGATGAGCAATGCGCCGACGCAAAGTACAAAGATGCCCAGGATGCGGTATTCGCGCCGGAGAAACGCGCGAGCTCCTTCGGCGATAGCCCTTGCTATCTCCACCATTTCGTCTGTTCCTGCGTCCTGGCGATTGATCCATCGGGCGCGAAGGAACGCGTAGAAAAGTGCAATTAGGCCCGCAACGGGTGCGGCGATCATGAACGAAAGGGCATTCATTCCTTGTACCTTGGTATTAAATCCGCTTGTTGAAGCGATTCATCGTTGTGACAACGCCATCTGTAACCCACGTTAGTGCCGCCTCTGCGGCCGTGTCGATCACGTCGTCGACCACGGGGCGCTCTTCGTCTGAAAACGCCTCGAGAACGTAGTCGGCCTGGCGGCCGCGGCGGAAACTACTGCCGACTCCTATGCGCATTCTGGGAAAATTGTCCGAATCCAGTGCATCGATGATGTCCTCGAGGCCGTTGTGACCTCCCGAACCTCCCGATGCACGGATGCGGAGCGTCCCGATGTCGAGATAGATGTCGTCGACGACAACCAGAATGTCCTGGGTGTCGACGCCGAAACGACCTTTGAGCTTTGCGACCGCCGCCCCGCTTCGATTCATGAATGTCTTCGGCTTGGCGAGAACGACCGTGCGGCCGCGGTAACGACCCGATGTCGCGTCGTATAGACCCGAGCCTCGGATTCGGTCGACCGCGCGCCGAACGATGCCCTCGTCAGTCGTCGACAGTCCCGCCTTCTCTGCGATCCGATCGGCGGCTTCGAAGCCAACGTTGTGACGGGTGCGCTGGTAGTCGGGACCCGGGTTTCCCAGACCCACGATGAGGCGTGTGCCGGCCATTGAGTCGAGTAATCAGGCAAAGCCCGCACGGGCCTGTCAGTCCTCGTCTGACTCTTCTGAGTCGCCATCTTCGCCGCCTTCCTCTGCCTCCTCTTCCTCTCCGACAGCCTCGCCTTCGGCAATCTCTGCGACCGGCTCTTCGATTTCAGGCGCCGCTCCGGCGACTGTGACGATCGTCTGGGAGAGAGGCGTGAGCACGTCCAGGTTCTCGAGGTGGAGGTCAGAAACGTGCAGCGTGTCGCCGATCACCAAATGGGCGATGTCGAGATCGATGTGACCCGGGATGTCTTTCGGGAGACACTCTACTTCCAGTTCGGTCAGGACGACCTGGGTCACCCCACCCTCCATTTGGCCGGCCGGAACTCCGTGCAGCTGAATGGGGACGGTGATGCGGATTTTCTCTCCCTGGCGCAGCAACTGGAAGTCAGCGTGGGCGGGGGCATCGGTGACCGGATTGTAGGCGACGGCGCGCAGGATACACGACCATGTTTGACCGTCCATCCTGACTTCGACCGTGTGGGTCTCGTCGGTGTACAACAGCGGCCGGAGGCTCAGCTCAGGCACCTCGAAATGTACCGGATCGAGGTCGTGTCCGTAAAGAACACATGGCACGTTTCCGCGCCTGCGTACAGCCTTCACAGCCTTCTTTCCAAGATCGCGGGAGGATGCGTCGAGAATGATAGATTCCATGGGATGATTCTTAGTTATCTGGCGGCTCTTCAGCCCGTTACTCGACGAACAGCGTCGAAACCGAGTCGTCGACGCAGATGCGCCGGATAGCGTCAGCGAAATACGTCGCGACGCCGAGCACCTCGATCCGATCTGACTGCCTCGTCAGAGGTATTGTGTCAGTTACAAGCAGCTTGCTGATCTCCGACGCCTCGATCTTGTCATACGCTGGTCCGGAGAGGAGCGCATGGGTGGCCGCCGCCCAAATCTGAAGGGCGCCGGACTTCCTGAGGGCTGTCGCTCCGTTTACCAGCGTCCCGGCCGTGTCAACCATGTCGTCGATCAGCAGAACGTTCTTTCCCGAAACCGATCCGATGATGTTCACGACCTCGGCTTCATTCGGTCGCGGACGGCGCTTGTCGATCATTGCGAGATCGCAGTTGAGTCTCGACGCGTAGGCGCGGGCGCGCTTGGAGGCGCCCACGTCGGGCGCCACGACGACGAGGTTCGGCGTGTCGATCTGCTTCACGTGCTCGATGAATAGCGCCGAGCCGTAAAGATGATCGACCGGGATGTCGAAGAAGCCCTGAATCTGCGGCGCGTGCAGATCCATCGTGAGGATGCGGTTCACGCCGGCCGTGGAGAGAAGATCGGCTACGAGCTTGGCGGCGATGGACACTCGGGGGCGGTCCTTCCGGTCCTGCCTCGCGTATCCGAAATACGGAATCACGGCAGTGATTCTTGAGGCCGAGGCGCGCTTCGCCGCGTCGACGAGGAGCAGCAACTCCATTAGATTCTCGGCCGGCGGCTGGGTCCCCTGAATTATGAACAGGTCAGTACCTCTGATCGATTCCTCAAACTTGACGTAAACCTCACCGTCTGAGAAATTCCTGATCGTCACCTGTCCGAGCTCAACGCCGAACGCGTCGGCGATGCCTCCGGCAAGCGCCGGATTGGCTCGGCCGGCGCAAAGAACGACGGGACGCGTGTCAGGGGTGTTGAAAACAGTGAGGGACATTTTCAGCAAGCATCCGGATCGGACGGCCGCGCGGCGCGTGCTTCGCGTCGCGCTCAACCGTTGGCTGCCCGGGGAGGACTCGAACCTCCACATACGGCTCCAAAGGCCGCTGTCCTGCCATTAGACGACCGGGCAAACTCACCGCAATCCGGCGATTTTTAAGAAACATTAAATATAGCACCCCGGCCCAGAACAGCCAAGCTCAGCCGCTGCTCTCCACCGTGACTTATTCGTTAAGGCGGACGGGTCCACTCTGGAACGGAAACGGGATTCACGATAAACCGACAAAACACGCCTCATCCCTTTATTGACATGAAAAGACAGGAAGGCGTACCTTCTGTGTCTGTCTTCGCTGCACGTTTCCAAGCTCTTCTGTCTGGCCGACGTGCTTTGCCGGGTGGGGTCGTGCGTGGAATGGGCTGGTGTCGGCGCAGATCTTCTCGCATTGGCTCCACGCGTTGGGTCAGGTGAGACATGCTGGCGTAGCTCAGTTGGTAGAGCAGCTGATTTGTAATCAGCAGGTCGGGGGTTCGAGTCCCTCCGCCAGCTCTTCCTCTTTTCAGACAAACCGGGTAGGTACCGAAGCGGTCAAACGGGGCAGACTGTAAATCTGCTGGCTTAGCCTTCGGAGGTTCGAATCCTCCCCTGCCCACAAACGTTCAGTGGCTAGCCCTCGAAGCTCTCCCAGAGCAGAGAGGAGACGCTGGTCACCGGGCACGGTTACGAAGGCTGTTCTTTTGAATTAATGTTTTTGTCGTTGGCCACCGGATGCGACCTGCAGGTCGTCCGACGAGTGTCCGGTGATCCAATGACCGTTCCGCGGGAGTAGCTCAGTTGGTAGAGCATCAGCCTTCCAAGCTGAGGGTCGCGAGTTCGAGTCTCGTCTCCCGCTCGGTTAGTCACTAGTCACAGACTGGGCACTGGTCACTGGGGTAGACATTGGTGACCGATGACCGAGTTCGGCTTGCCGCCTTAGCTCAGTGGTAGAGCACTTCCATGGTAAGGAAGGGGTCATCGGTTCAAATCCGATAGGCGGCTCGATCAGTTGCCGGTTGGATGCCGGTCACCGGGCCCACCGCGAGGGTTCGCCCGCTGACCTCTGTCCAGCGGCCAGTGACGATTTTAGCAAATGAAAATTGAAATCTAGGAGCTATGGCAAAGGAGACGTTTCAGCGCACGAAGCCGCACGTAAACGTGGGTACGATTGGTCACGTGGATCATGGTAAGACGACGTTGACGGCAGCGATCACGATGGTGCTTTCGAAGCACGTGGCGGGTGTTACGATTCGATC
>DATKEJ010000021.1:0-2404 GCA_035512315.1 Rhodothermales bacterium
AAATTTCAGATAACAATTGAATTCCTGTGCCGACAATAATTGCCGAGCTTTGCCAGAATCATAACGGAACCGAGTCGATTCTTCGCGAGATGGTTTTCGCTGCTGCTGAGGCGGGCGCCGATTACGCGAAGGTTCAATCGATGCTCGCCGACGATTTGACGCGCCGAGATCGTTTTGAGGAGGGTCTCTGGGAGGGTGACACGCAGGTGGCGATCAGGCGTCCCTACCGCCCGGAGTACGAACGACTCAAGCCGATGGATCTCGACGACGAAGCTCATTTTCGATTCGTGGAGACGTGTCGGGAGGCCGGCATCAAACCTCTGACCTCCGTCTTCTCGCGTTCACGAGTGCCGTTCCTGGCATCCCTGGGTCTCGATGCGATCAAGGTGGCGAGCTACGACTGTGCGAGCCTTCCGCTTCTTCGCGAGCTGAAAGAGCATTTTAGCCATCTTTACATTTCGACCGGTGCAACCCACGACGTGGAGATCCGGGCCGCCGCAGAATGTCTCGGTGATCACCCGTTCACCTTGCTCCACTGCGTCACGATCTATCCGACGCCTCTCGACGAGATGCATCTCGCCCGGCTCGAGTATCTGAGACGGCTCACCCCATCCGTCGGATTCAGCGATCATTCGCTCGTTGCCAGAGATGGAATCAAAGCGTCGGTGGTCGCCCTGTATCTCGGCGCGGACGTGGTTGAACGCCACTTCACCATTCTCAAACCCGAAGAGACCAAGGACGGACCCGTTTCGATCGACCCGTTTCAGCTCGCCGAACTCGTCAGGGTGGCGCGGATGACGACCGAGGAGCGCAGCGACTGGATTGCGCGGGAAGTCGGCGACTTTTCGCAGATGATCGGAACCGCGGAGAGATCACTCAGCCCGGCGGAGCTCCTGAACCGCGACTATTACAGAGGTCGCTTTGCGAGCCGTGTGGGCGACGACATCGTCTATAATTGGGAAGATCGGCCGGTAGTTATTCCCTGACTCCAGGCAGCATGTCTACATCGACAAGAGTCTTGGCCGTTATCCCGGCGCGTGGAGGATCCAAGGGAGTACCCCGGAAGAACCTCGTCCAACTGTGCGGCCGACCGCTCATCGCGTACACGATCGGCGCAGGTTTATCCGCAACTTCAGTATCGCGGCTGGTGGTGTCCACTGAAGACGAGGAAATAGCCTCCGTTGCAAGATCTCTGGGCGCCGATGTTCCCTTCATCCGGCCCGCAACGCTTGCGACCGATACGGCGCAGTCGCTCCCGGTGGTTCAGCACGCGATCCAGGCCGTAGAGGACGTCGGAGGGACCCGGTACGACGTGATCGTAATGCTGCAGCCGACAACCCCCCTTCGAACTGCGGGCGATATCGATAGCGCGGTCGCGCTGCTGCTCGAGTCGGGGGCGGATTCGGTAGTCAGCGTAGTCGACGTCGGGGGGCACCATCCGTATCGAATGAAACGGATCGACGACGACGGCCGCCTGGTCAACTTCGTCGAGCAGGGATTCGAAGACATGCGACCGCGGCAAGAGCTGCCGCCGGTTTACATTCGGAGCGGAGATATCTACGCCTCCCGCCGGGCCGTAATAATGGAGGAGAATACGCTTGTCGGAGAGAACTGTCGAGCGATCGTGATTCCGGAGAGCCGAGCCGTGAATATCGACACTCCGATCGATCTCATCCGAGCCGAGCAGCTGCTCTGTGGTAAATCTGCCCATTGACCGAGAAGCCATGCCCGACAACAAGCCCAGATTGAAGGCAGTCTGTCCCGAGCCTCAGAATTACAGTGCTGCAGGGTTGTCGGCCATCAGCGAGATTGTCGAGCTTGTGAGCCGGCCGATCCAGCAGGACGACTTGGCCAGAATCATCCCGGAATTTGACCTGCTGTTTGTCAGGCTGCAGACCGCTGTAACGCGCGATCTCCTCGAGTCGGCTCCGCGTTTGAGCGCCGTGATAAGCCCCACGACGGGACTTAACCACATCGATCTTGATGCTGCCGCCGAGTTCAACATAGAGGTGTTTCATCTCCGGGGGCAGACCGAGTTTCTCCGTTCGATTCCATCCACGGCCGAGCATACCTGGGCCCTGCTTCTTGCACTCGTGCGTCGAGTTCCGGAGGCCTTTGAGTCCGTCAAGCGGGGTCACTGGAAGCAGGAGCCGTTCAGAGGGGTTGAGCTTCACGGGAAGCAACTTGGAGTTGTCGGGTGCGGCCGGCTCGGCAGCATGGTGGCACACTACGGCCGGGCATTCGGGATGAGCGTATCCACCTTCGATCCGTATGCTGAGTTCGTCCCGTCGTATGTCGATCGCTGCGAGAGCCTCGAGGAGCTTCTGCTCAAATCAGAGATCCTAAGCGTACACGTTCCGCTCAACGATGAAACCGAGGGGATGATTGGTGCACACGAGCTGGA
>DATKEJ010000022.1:0-15773 GCA_035512315.1 Rhodothermales bacterium
GGCATCATCGGCCGGCGGCGACGGCGAAGCGGAGCCCGAAGTCGAGACGAAAGCGTAGGCAATGGAAGGGGTGACGCGGGATCGCGTCACCCCTTCGTTTTTGTCCCAAAGAGGTTCGAGGATCAGGATGGGAACATACACGCCCGGGCACATTCCCACGGTCGATCAGATCGCCGCGGAGGCTCGCGCGGCTTCTTTCACGAAGCGCAGCATCAAGAAATCGTCCAAGAAGCAAGTCCTCGAGATGATCGTTCGGATGATCGATTTGACGACTCTCGAGGGCATGGACACCCCAGGCAAGGTGCGAACGTTGTGCCGAAAGGCTCGGCAGCCGCTTATCGACCGGTCCGTGCCACCGGTAGCCGCAGTCTGTGTATACCCGAGTATGGTGGCCGTCGCCAAGGATGCGTTGCGCGGATCCTCCGTAAAGATCGCATCGGTGGCTACGAGCTTCCCGAGCGGGCAGACATATCTCGAGGAGCGTCTGCGAGAGGTCGAGCACGTGGTCGCCGACGGCGCCGACGAGGTCGACATGGTCATCAATCGGGGCGCGTTCCTCTCAGGAGATTACCAGCGCGTGTTCGACGAGATTAAGGCCACCAAAGCCGCCGGCGGCCAGGCCCACCTGAAAGTCATCCTCGAAACAGGGGAATTGGGCAGCTATGACCAAGTAGCCAAGGCATCGCACCTGGCGATGGACGCCGGAGCCGACTTCATAAAGACCTCCACCGGAAAGGTCACCCCCGCCGCCACCATGCCGGTGTCGCTGGTGATGCTGGAAGCCGTCAGGTCACACTACTTGAGAACGGGACGTCAGGTCGGCTTCAAGCCGGCCGGCGGCATCCGGACGGCAAAACAAGCCTGGCACTATCTCGTCATGGTGAAGGAGACCGTCGGTGATCTGTGGCTCTCACCGGACTGGTTCCGGTTCGGAGCATCTACCCTTTTGAACGACGTCCTGATGCAGTGGGAACGCCTCGAAACAGGTCATTACCAGTCGAGCGTATATTACAGTTTGGATTGACGGAGGGTTGCCATGGAAGAGAAGAAGACGGTAAGCGAGCCCGCACTCGAGAGCGGGGACGGCGCGCCGACGACGCTGACCACTGACGGACATTACGCGGACGTACGCCGGCTTCTCTTCGGTGATCTGTGGGACTACGCCCCCGCCGTCGAGACACCCGACCACGTTCGTTTCCAGACCCGGTACGGCCACTTCATAGGCGGGGAGTTCGTCGATGGGAAGAACCACTTCCCAAGCATTAATCCCGCAACGGAGAGCGTGCTTTGCGAGGTGGCGACCGGCGATGCGCGCGTCGTCGACAAGGCCGTGGCTGCGGCGCGTACTGCCTACGACAAGTACTGGCGCCGGCTCTCAGGCCGCGAGCGCGGAAAATACCTGTACCATATCGGCCGCGCTATTCAGGAGAAGGCACGGGAATTCGCCATCCTGGAGAGTATGGACAACGGCAAGCCCATCAAGGAGAGTAGAGACGTCGACATCCCGCTCGCGGCGGCCCATTTCCTTTATTACGCGGGCTGGAGCGACAAGCTCGACTATGCGTTTCCGGGGGCGAAGGTCTCGTCCCTCGGTGTCGCCGGTCAGATCATCCCCTGGAACTTCCCGATGCTCATGGCGGCGTGGAAGATTGCCCCGGCGCTTGCTGCAGGGAATACGGTCGTCCTTAAGCCGGCCGAGACGACGCCCCTGACTGCGATGAAACTGGCCGAGGTGATGCAGGAGGTCGATCTCCCGCCCGGCGTGGTCAACATCATCAATGGCGCGGGCGAAACCGGGGCCATGCTCGTGGCTCACGACGGCGTCGATAAAATCGCGTTCACCGGGTCCACTGAGGTCGGGAAGCTGATCCAGCGATCGATTGCGGGCTCGCGCAAACGACTGACTCTGGAGCTTGGCGGAAAGGGCGCAAACATCATCTTCGAAGACGCTCCCATCGAGCAGGCCGTCGAAGGCGTGATCAATGGGATCTATTTCAATCAGGGACACGTGTGCTGCGCCGGTTCGCGCTTGTTCGTGCAGGAATCGATCCTGGACGAAGTCGTCTACCGGCTCAAGAATCGGATGGCCTCGCTCAGAGTCGGTGACCCGCTCGACAAGAACACCGACGTCGGGGCTATCAACTCGAAGGATCAGTTGCAAAAGATCACCGCCCTCGTTCGATCGGGCATCGACGAGGGGGCCGAGTATTACGAGTCATCCTGCGAGCTGCCGTCGACAGGTTACTACTATCGACCCTCATTCTTCACGAACGTCGCCCAGGCGCACCGCATCGCGCGAGAGGAAATATTCGGGCCCGTGCTGTCAATCCTCACGTTCCGTACGCCGGAGGAGGCGATCGAGCGGGCAAACAACTCGCGGTACGGTCTCTCGGCCGGGGTTTGGAGCGACAAGGGATCGAAGCTGTTCTCCATCGCCGGAGCCATGCGCGCCGGTGTGGTCTGGGGAAACACCTTCAACAAGTTTGATCCTGGAAGCCCGTTCGGCGGATACAAGGAGAGCGGTTTTGGACGAGAGGGGGGACTCCACGGACTGTTTCCGTACCTGGAGGTTCGCGGATGTCGGCCGATAAGAAAACCACAACCGATCGGCTGAAAGTCCGAAAGACGTACAAACTGTACGTGAACGGCGCGTTCGTCCGGTCGGAACGGGGGAGATATTTGACGCAAATGGACGCCAAGGGAGAATTCGTCAGCAACTATTCGTGGGCCTCACGAAAGGACTTTCGCGATGCCGTCGTCGCCGCGAGAAAAGCGTTCTCCGGGTGGTCGAAGAGGAGTGCGTTTAACCGGAGTCAGATACTGTACAGAGCGGCGGAAATGCTGGAGGATCGTCGCGAGGTCTTCGAGGGACACCTGGCCGAACTGATCGGTCTCAAGACGCCGGCCGCTCGTCGTGAAGTCGATGCCGCTATCGACCGGTTTGTGTACTTCGCCGGCTGGGCCGACAAGTACGGACAGATTCTGAGCAGCGTCAATCCCATCGGCGCACCGTACTTCAACTTCTCCATGCCCGAACCGACCGGCGTTGTCACGGTGTTCGCTTCCAGGAATTCACCGCTGGTTGGGATCGTCGCGGCAATCGCGCCTGTGATTCTGTCGGGGAACACGGTGATAGTGGTGGTCGAAAATCAGGCGCCAACCCTGTCGATCGACCTTGCCGAGGTACTGGCTACGAGCGACCTGCCTGCAGGCATCGTTAATATTCTGACGGGCCGGCGCGCTGAGATCATTCCGTTTGCAGCCGAACACATGGATGTGAACGCCATAGCATCTTTTGGCAGCGATAACGATGAGCGGCGCACCATCCAGGAGATGGCGTCAGACAACGTCAAGAGGGTTCACTTCGACGACGATCCCGCGATCAAGGACTGGCACTCTTCAGACCACGAAAGTCTGTACAAGATCGTCCCGTTCATCGAGATCAAGACAGCCTGGCATCCCATCGGCGTTTGACTCACGCACCGAGGTAAAGGAAGCCGACGTACACGGCGTACCCGGCCATCAGTGCGGCGCCGGTCGCCTTCCCAATGCTCGCCCGCATCATCAGCGCCAGCAGGACGGCGGCTGAGCCTCCGAACACCAGGAGGTCGATGTTGTCGACGTCTTGCCTTTCGAGAGGAATGACCGTTGCTGCGACGCCGAGCACGGAGAGAATGTTGAAGATGTTCGATCCTACGACGTTGCCGATAACGAGATCAGAGAGCCCTTTTCTGGCGGCCGCGACGACGGTCGCGATCTCGGGCAGGCTTGTGCCGACGGCCATGATGGTCAGCCCGATGACGGCTTCGGTCACCCCCATTTGGAGGGCAAGGTTTCTTGCTCCATCGACGAACAAAAACGATCCAACCGCAAGGGCTGCCAGACTGGCCACCATGAGTGCGGCAAGGGTTGGATTCGACACGGACAGGGTGTTTGCCGTGACCTCCTGTGCCAGCTCCTTGCCGAGCACCCTCGCGTTTCGAACCCTCGCTGCCACGTAGGCTATGATCCCTACGAGGAGGATAATGCCCTCGAGCCGTCCAAGAATGTCGTTGTAAAGCATTGCGATCAGAACGACGGTGCATCCAAGCGCAAGTGGGGCATCGACTCGGACCACGCGGCGATGGATGACGATTGGGGATACCACGGCCGCGAGTCCGAGGACGAGGCCTATGTTACTGATGTTCGATCCGATAACGTTACCGATCGCAAGGTCGCCGCTGCCGTAGAGCGCGGCCGTTATCGACGCCAACATCTCGGGGGCGCTCGTCCCGAAGGCCACCACGGTAAGCCCGGTCACGAGCGGTGAGACGCCGCTGCGAATCGCAAGTGTCTCACTACTCCTGACGAGTCCCTCGGCGCCGATCCAGAGCAGGCCGATGCCCGAAATCAAAAGGCCCAGCGGCAGAATCAGCGATGCCATCTGGAACCGGCTAAGACCTGCGATTGGACGGCCGTACCTCGTCCAGTTTCTCCTGCAGCCGATCGTCGTCGATCATTCCCTTGAACTCGATCGATCCCCAAATAGCCAGCAGAATCGCGACGAGGAAGAACAGGGCGACAAGAATCCGATTCCATTTCGATGATTTTGCATTCGGCATCATGATGAACACTCGATCACGACGGCAGACATGACCTCCCGTTCGGTTTCAGACCCGGCCGGGATGTTGAGGCGTACACCGTTGACCACGAGGGTCGAGGATCCCCCGCCATCGAGATTCATTGCCTCATACGCACCAAGGTCCAACATGATCGACGCGAGATCCTCGAGATCGACTCCGGAACTTTCCATCTGGCGACCGTCAACGACGAGCAGGAGGAGGAAACCCTCCCTCGTAATCCCGACGGCCGTTCTCGGGTGGACTTTGGGAATCGCCGACCCGAAGAAGACTTCTTCTTCGTCTGTGACGCGGATTCGGCCCTCCGAAATCAGCACCGGTCCTCCGGCCACGGCGTCCACGACAGGCCACGCTGTCGCCTGGCCGTGCGAGAGCGAGTCGGCCGGCCTGGCAGGCCGGTTCGGGATGGGAGACGCCCATTCGACCAGCATCGAGTCGTTGACCGAGACCCACCCAATATCCGGTTGACCCGAGTTGTAAAAGCCCAGGGCTGCGCGGGCCACCGTATAGCGGAGCTCATCGCGAAGCACTGACGGCGTCGGACGGCTCACCATGACGCTGTCGATCATTAGAAGGCCTACGTGACGCGCCGGATGGAGATCCATTCGAAAGAAACCCCCGTTCACGACCACGCAGGCCCCGAGATCGCCGGCCAACGAGGATGCTGTCTCTACGGCGTCAGGTTCGTCGGACATGACCACGCGGCCGCGAGCCGACGGGGACGAGAGATCGGCCCAGACGTACCAGGCGCGCAGCGGCCATCGGTTGTCGAAGCCCGAATAAACGCGCACGGCGTCGGGAAGTCGGGCGTTGAGGGAATCGATTGGGGCCCACTTGAAGTGCGGCTCGCCGGTGATTCCATCGCCGCAAGACGCCAAGATCGCAGGCAAGACCGTCAACCATGCCGTGGAGATCAAACGGTGTCTGACCCCTCCAAGCGAAGCAAGGCGCCGGGTCACGAAGATTTTTACGTGCCTGCTAAAAAATTCGCAACACCAAAAAACGAGTGACGTAAGGCTCAATGAATCGGATGTCTGATGCGGCGGTACAACCAGAAAACTAACACAAACCGCGAGGCTTCGAAAATCCGGATGCGATGACGCATGTGATCCGCTAAGGCGCCCCCACCGTGCACTCAACCGGATCTATCTGTAATGCTGAGAATACTGTGCTTCACATTCCTGATGTCGGCTCTGGGAGGCAATGCCCCGGCTCAGGTGCAGATCGCGAGCGGGACTTACGACGTCAAAAATGGACCCGAAGCGGACGGGTTCAGACCCAATCTCAGAGCCACGCTCGTGGCCCCAAGGGTCGAAGGCGGTGTTCAGCTCGACGGCATCCTCGAAGAAGATCTTTGGGATAGCGCCGCCCGGGCGGGTAATTTTTCCGAGACGTTCCCCGGAGATCAGACCAAGCCCCCAATCGGCATCGAAGCACGGGTGGCTCATGGGCAGCGATCGACCGCGATGATCCCTGCTGGCTGTGTCAATTCGGCCGCGTCGAAGGGATCACAGGAGTCAGACAGCACAAAGGGGTCGAGTTGCTGCCATCCATCGTCGGATCGCAGTCGGGTGCGATAGCCGACCAGGACGACCCTTCGAGCACGTTCGAAAACGAGTGGTGACATTCGAGCCATCGCTCGGGCTGAAGTACGCTTTCAACACCAATCTTATCGGTGATGCGACGATCAATCCTGACTTCAGCCAGGTCGAAGCCGATGCGGCTCAGGTGGACGTCAACACCACCTTCGCTCTCTTTTATCCTGAGCGCCGGCCGTTTTTCCAGGAGGGAGGTGAGCTTTACAGCACCTATATCCAGGCGGTCCATACGCGGTCCATCAATAATCCATCCGTTGCGACAAAGCTGACGGGCCGGTACGACCGGGCAAATCTGGCCTATCTCGGCGCCCTGGATGGAGACACTCCCGTAATCCTGCCGTTTGAAGAGCAGAGTGAAATCGTCAATGCGGGAAGGAGTTACTCGAACATCGGCAGATACAAACGGAATTTAGGGGACGGGTCGTTCGTCGGCGGACTCTTCACGGATCGGCGGTACGAGGCCGGAGGTTCGGGCACGACGGGTGGGGTCGACGGCGCGTACCGCTTACACCAGAGCTGACAGACAGGCTCAAGGTGCAGCCGCAGTTGAGCTTCGCCAGGCTGACCGATAAGGATTCGGGTGAAACGATCTTCAACGGCTACATCGCCAGAGGCCGGTTCAACTTCCAGTTCGACAAAAGGCTTTTGCTGCGACTCATCATGCAGTACGACGAGTTCGACGACCGTCTGGAGATCGATCCACTCATAACCTACCGGGTCAACCCTTTCACGGCATTCTACGTCGGCTCAACGCACGACTATGCTGATTTCGACGACGATGCCGGAGGCTTCCAGAAGACGAATCGTCAGTTCTTTTTCAAGATCCAGTACCTGATGCGGACCTGACACCCGGGTGCCCCTGCCTCGTTTACTTTCCTGCACCGACCATCGCCGCCACGTCGTTCACGAGCGCTTCGGCCCCGTCAGGAGAGTCGGCCTCGGAGTAAACGCGAAGCACCGGCTCTGTCCCGGACGGACGGATCATGACCCAGCCGCCATTCTCGGTCCTGAACTTCAGTCCGTCGAGATCGTCCAGGGACGTGACTTTCTGGCCGGCGACACGGTCGAGCCCATCGGTTTCCAGACGGTTCATGAAGCGGTCCTTTACATCCTGCGAAAGACGCAGGTCTCGCCGGTAAGCGTGATGCTGACCGAACGTGGTCATGAGCTCCGTGACGAGCGTTGACAGGGACTTGCCCGTTTTGACCATCATCTCGACCATGAGCAACCCGGCGTATATGCCGTCGCGTTCGGGGATGTGGCCGGCAACGGCGATTCCTCCCGACTCTTCGCCCCCGACCAGGACGTTTCCCTCGACCATTCGCGATGCGATGTATTTGAAGCCGACTTTCGTGGTCTCAACTTTGAGTCCGTAGGCTGCCCCCATTTTGTCAAGGAGGTCGGTTGCCGCGAACGACTTCACGACGTCGCCGCGGAGGTGGCGCTCCTCGACGAGAAACTGGAACAATAGGGCCATGATCCGGTGGGCGTCCACGAAGGCTCCGTTCTCATCGTAGAGGCCGATGCGGTCGCCGTCCCCGTCGGTTGCCAGGCCGACGTCGCAGCCGCTCTCGCGTACGAGCTTCGAGAGTTCGCCCAGATTCCGCTCGATGGGTTCAGGAGCCTGGCCGTGAAATCCTGGATTGTGGTCGTCGTGAATCGTGAGGACCTGCTTCGAGGACAGCAGCCGGGTCATCATGCCCTGACCCGATCCAAACATCGCGTCGTAGGCGATGCTGAGTCCGGATGTGCGAATGGCCTCGAGATCGATCAGTCGAGCTATTGCATCGAGATACCTGCTGTTAAGATCGATGAGCTCGATCGCTCCGGTTTTAACGAGGGACTCTGCAGACGGGACGTCTCGTGGCCGCTCGCCAGGTATCTCCTTTTCGACCGCTGTGATCTGGTCTGGCGTTGCGGGTCCTCCGAACGATGCTTTCAGCTTGTAGCCATTGTATGCAGGGGGGTTGTGGCTGGCGGTGATGACGACGCCTGCGTCGCAGCCAAGCGCGTTGGTCGCCCAGCTGACCGCCGGTGTAGTAGTGAACGCGTCGCCCAGATACACGTGAACGCCCATACCGGCGATTACGCGGGCAGCGGCGAGCGCAAATGCGCTTCCTTCGAATCGCGTGTCGTAACCTATCACCACCGACGAGCTGCCTGACGCGGTCTTTCCCAGCCACGCGGCTGTTGCAGCGGCCACGCGCTCGACGTTCGCGAACGTGTAGGTGTCGCCAATGATTGCCCGCCAGCCGTCCGTTCCAAATTTGATGTCCGTTTCTTGAGTCATTTCGAAGGGTTGATGAGGGAAATTAGCTCTTCCGCACTTTTTATCGCAGAAGGGGAGATCTCGGCGCCGGAGAGAAGTGACGCCACTTCTTGTGTACGCTCCGAGGGGGAAAGCAGTTCGATCGTGGTCACGTTACGCCCCTCGCGGTCGTTCTTACGCACCCGGAAATGTACGTTCGCCATGGCAGCGATTTGCGGGAGATGGGTAATCGCGATGATCTGATGGTGAGTGGCGAGATGCCGCATCGCCTGACCGACTTTCTGAGCGACGGCCCCGGAAATCCCGGTATCAATTTCGTCGAAAACGAGCGTAGGGACGCGGTCGCCGCGGGCAAGCACCTTCTTCAGGGCCAGCATGATCCGCGACACCTCACCGCCGGAGGCCACCTTCACGAGCGGCTTTGGAGGCTCGCCGCGGTTCGTGCTGATATGGAATGAGCATTCGTCGATGCCGTCGGGTCGGGCTGTGAATCGCCCGGCATCCGGGATGCGAGCCCAGCCAGTCGGATCCTGTTGCTGGACGAGTCGGACGTTGAACACGGCGGCGGGCATGCCGAGCGCACCGAGTTCGGTGACGACGTCCTGCTCCATGCCCGGAGCGGCGTTTCGGCGCGACTCCGAGAGCCGTCGACCGGCGGCGCCGAGCACTCGTTCGGCGGCTTCCTGTCGGATCTTGAGCTCACTGAGCGTCTCATCAAACGATTCTCCTGCAAGAAACTCCTGGCCGACGCGCTCGCGAAGTTCGAGGACGGCTTCGATCGAGCCGCCGTACTTGCGCTTCAGAAACTCGAACGCCCCCAGGCGGTCCCTGACTTCCTCGATTCGGTTCGGATCGAAGTCGAGATCGTCACCATAGTCACGCAGAAAGGCGCCGACCTCGCTCAATGCGGTCATCGCGCTTTCGAGATCACGAAGGTGAGGTTCGAATCGGTTCTCGATGCGTGCAAGATGCTCGAGGCGTCTGACTGCGACGGCAAGTCGGTCGTACACCGAATCGTCCTGGGTGTAAAGCACGCCCGACGTTTCGGCGGCACCGGCGACTAGCTCCTCCACGTTCTCAAGTATGCGGAGTTCGTTCTCCAGTTCTTCCTCCTCGCCTGAGAGTGGTCCGACCCGGTCGATCTCCTCGATCTGAAATGAAGCCAGCTCGCGGCCCTGCTGGAGAGCTTCGCGCTTGGAACTCAGTTCGTCGTACTGCTTCCTGAGCGATGTGACCTCGCGATATGCAGCCTGGTAGTCGCGCAGGTCCGACTCCGTTCCGGCAAGACTATCAAGGAGCTCAAGGTGCGTTTCTTCCTTGAGCAGTGACTGATGATCGTGCTGCCCATGCAGGTCGACAAGACTCGACGTTACATCCCTGACGATCTGGAGGGTGACGGGCGAATCATTCACGAATGTTCTGCTCGAGTCGAGCGTGAGCTCGCGCCGAACGATCAACCTGGGCGATACGTCGAGTCCGTTTTCCCTTAGCAGGTGGTTCAAATCGGCCTCACCCGGCACGTCGAAGATGCCTTCGACGGTCGCTTTCTGCTCACCGGTACGGACGAAGTCTGTGGATGCTCTCGCTCCGAGGATCAGCTGGAGGGCGCCTATGAGAATCGATTTGCCGGCCCCGGTCTCACCGGTCAGGACGTTGAAGCCATCGTGGAAATGGACTTCCAGCTCCTCGATCAGCGCGAAATTCTTGATGTAGAGGGAGCGAAGCATTGAAACTGCTCACCCCGATGGCCCGGGCGAAGTACGTGAATGGTTTAGGCTCGTCCGTGGCAATGTTTGTATTTCTTGCCTGATCCACAAGGGCACGGCTCGTTTCTTCCGACGCGGTCAGCGGTGACGGCCGGCTGTGCCTTCACGGTTGGATCGCGTCGAGCGCCGCCATCCTGCGACTGGTTGCCCAGTTTGACTCCGTATCCCTCCGTGGTTTCGTGCGAAGCGGTGGCCCTTCGCTGGTCGAGACGAACACCGGGGCGCTGGGTGCGACCCGCCGCCGGGGGTCGGTCGCGACCGCCCCGGTCGTCTTGCGCAAGAGGCCCTGAGCGCAGGACGAGCGATATCGCATCCTGGTTGAGTTCCTCGAGCATCTGCTGGAATAGCTTGAACGCCTCCATTTTGTACTCGAGGAGGGGGTCTTTCTGTCCGAACGCGCGAAGGCCGATGCCCGACTTAAGATCGTCGAGCTCACGCAGGTGATCCGTCCATTTTTCGTCGATCGTCACCATGACGGCGACCCGCTCGAGCGCGTCATTCACCTCATGTCCTTCGGTTTCGAGCGACGCGGCAACGTCGCACACGGCCCGATAGACTCTGCGTCCGTCGGTGAATGCTACGTGCAGCTTTTCAGGTTTCGTCTCCAGGTCACTTTCCATGATCTGGCCAACGCCGTTGAAGAACGGGCGGGCCAGGGCGCGACGCTTTGCGCGATAGTACTCTGTTACGGCCTGGTAGACGCGATCAGTGACGCCGTCCTCTCCGAGCCTGACGAACGTGTCGCGATCGATCTCGAAGTCGAAAGCGAGGACGCGAAGCAGCTCGTCGCGCATGCCGTCAAGGTCGCCGTCGCCGTAGTGATTCTCAACGATGCTGGCCACAACGTCCTGCAGCATGTCGAGAACGTCGGTATGAAGACGGTCTCCTATCAACGCGTGCATGCGCCGGCTGTAAATGACCTCTCGCTGCGCGTTAAGGACGTCGTCGTACTCCAACTGGCGCTTTCTGATCGAAAAGTTGTTCTGCTCGACCTTGGCCTGTGCTCGCTCGATGCTTTTCGTGACCATCCGGTGCGTGATCACTTCACCTTCTTGGAGGCCCATCCGGTCCATGATTCGCGCGGTGCGGTCAGATCCGAACAGTCGCATGAGGTCGTCCTCGAGCGAGACGTAAAACTGTGACTCCCCCGGGTCGCCTTGTCGTCCGGATCGACCTCTCAGCTGGAGGTCGATTCTTCGACTCTCATGGCGCTCTGTGCCGAGAATGGCGAGGCCGCCCAGTTCCTTGACCCCGGGTCCGAGCTTGATGTCGGTTCCCCGGCCGGCCATGTTGGTTGCGATGGTGACCGCGCTCTTGCGCCCGGCTTCGGCCACGATGAGGGCCTCCGATTTGGCCCGATCGCGCTTCGCGTTGAGGACATTGTGCTGAATCCCGCTCCTTTTCAGCATCCTGCTGAGCGTTTCGGACACGTCCACGGAGGTGGTGCCGACGAGGACCGGCTGTCCCTTTTCGTGATACTCGGCAATCTTGTCGATCGCAGCCTTGTACTTCTCCCGCTTCGACCGGAATACGAGATCTTCCATGTCATCGCGCGTGATCGGCCTATTGGTCGGAATGACGTTCACGTCGAGCTTGTAGATCTCGAAAAACTCGGCGGCCTCGGTCTCCGCCGTGCCCGTCATCCCCGCTAGTTTCGAGTATAGGCGGAAGTAGTTCTGGAGTGTGATGGTCGCGTAAGTCTGTGTCGCAGATTCGACCTTTACGTCCTCTTTCGCCTCGATCGCCTCGTGCAAACCGTCGGAGTAGCGCCGTCCCGAAAGGACCCGACCGGTGTGGACGTCGACAATCATCACCTTTCCGTCCTGAACGATGTATTCGACGTCCTTTTCGAACAGGGTGTACGCTCGAAGAAGCTGGTTTACGGAGTGAATCCTCTCAGAGCGCTCTGAATACAGGGTATAAAGTTGGCGCCTGCGGTCTTCGATCTCGTTCCGAAGCACTCGCCGGTCGTTGTCGAACTTATTCTGACGCTTCTCCTCTGAAAGATCTTGGTCTGCTGCGAGCTCGTCGTGAAGCTCGGCTACGCGCGTTTCGAGCTCGTTTTCGAGCTTCGCCACTTCTTCTCCCAGGTCCGGGATAACGAAGAAGTCGGGGTCTCGTCCGGTGGAGGTTGTTATGAAATCCCGGCCTTTCTCCGTCATCTCGAGGGAGTGCTGCTTTTCATCCAAGGCGAAGTAGAGCTCCTCGTCGACCAACGGCATGTTCCGCGCATTGTCCTGGAGATAGAAGTATTCGGTCTTCCTAAGGTGCTGTTCGACGCCGGTTTCAGACTTGAGCTTGAGAAGCTTCTTATTTCGCGGGTAACCGCGTTGGGCGCGTAGGAGCGCCAGACCGGCCTCTTCATCGAGTTCAGCCTGTCGCTTCCGATCGATCGCTTCGCCTCCCTCGTCTCTTTCCTGGAGCAGTTTTTCCGCCTGACCGACGAACTGGGCGACCACCTTCTGCTGCGCAAACACGAGCTTCTCGACGAACGGCTTCAATTCCTCATACGGACCCGAGTCAGCCTGCGGAACCGGGCCGGAAATTATGAGCGGCGTCCGCGCCTCGTCGACCAGGACTGAGTCGACCTCGTCGACAATGGCAAAGTGATGGGGGCGTTGAACGAGCTGCTCGGGATCGCTGACGAAAGAATTGTCGCGAAGGTAGTCGAAGCCGAACTCATTGTTCGTCCCATAGGTCACGTCTGCCAGGTAGGCGTTCCTTCGTGCCGTCGAATGTGGCTCGTACGCATCGACGCAGTCTACACGAAGTCCGTGGAACTCGAGAATCGGCCCCATCCACTCGGCATCCCTTTTGGCGAGATATGGGTTGACCGTAACGATGTGCACGCCTCTTCCGACGAGTGCGTTGAGGTAGATCGCGGCGACGGCAACGAGGGTCTTACCCTCGCCGGTTTTCATTTCGGCGATCCGCCCTTTGTGCAGCACGATCCCACCGAGAAGCTGAACGTCATAGGGCACCATGTCCCACGTGACCATTGACCCCCCGGCCTCCCACTCCCGGCCGATCATACGCCGGCACGTTTCCTTGAAGACGGCGAATGCTTCGGGCAGGATCTCGTCGAGGGTTGCTTCGGTTACCTCCAGCCACTCCTTGTCGAGACTGTCAAGCTGAACATAGACATCCTGCCGCTCGGATAGGGACAGTTCGCCGTGCGTCTCCGATCCTTCATCTTCTTCGTCTTTCGAACCGCGAAGTTCGGCACTGACCTCCGCCCGCTCGGCCTCGATCTCGGCGACCGCATCACGGAGCCTCTTTCTGAATTCAGGAGTTTTTGCTTTGAGTTCCTCGTCGCTCAGGTTCTTGAGGGTCTCAGCGACCTCGTTGATCTGATCGACGATAGGCCAGAGTCGCTTCAGTTCGCGCTCATTCCTGGACCCGCCGAGAAAAGACTGTATCGCTTTCAGCATAACTGTCATAACAGACTGGGAAGGACTCCGCAGGCTGGCAATCTGTCACTTGATAGGGTGGTACCGAGCCATTTCGACTCAAGCGGTCACTGTCACGCCGGTTGTGGTGATCCGTTCCCAGACCGGTTGTGAACATCACGCCGAGGGTCAGGAACGAACCTGGTCGTGCGGAATTTTAGCTGCATACCACTAACGTCGCGCAATATTTGCACACTGGGGGTGCGCTTTGACTCACCGACTGATCGCCTTTCTGTCCGTTCTACTGGTTTCCGCCGCAGCGCAGGCGCAGCCTGGCGACGCGACGGCGTTCACGCTCCTGCGGATGGAGTCATCAGGTCGAGTCGCCGGATTGGCAGGCGCTGCGGTCGCGCTCGACGCGTCTGACGTGAGCACGGCTTTTCAGAACCCGGCGCTCGTCGGCGCCGCCATGGAAGGAATGCTCTCGGCAACGTACCTAAATCATCTCACCGACGTGAAGGCCGGCTTTATATCGTATGCGATGAGCGGAGGGAAGCTGGGCACCGTCGTCAGCGGGCTCCGGTACCTGACGTACGGAACGTTCGAGCGCGCAGATGCCAATGGAGTGAAGGATGGAACGACCTTCGGCGCCTACGACGCCATCGTCACGCTGGGTCTCGGCCGTATGCACGGCGAAAGTCTTCACTACGGCGCCAGCATACACTGGGTGAACGCGAGAATCGATGATGCCGCGGCAGGCGCATTTGCGGCGGATGCCGGCGTCTACTACTATATGGCGAGCGAGCAGACTGGCCTCAGCCTGTCGCTGCACAATGTTGGAGTAACCGTAAATTCGTTCGGGGAAACCGGAGACGATCTGCCGTTTGACCTGCGAGTGGGTATCAGCAGGCGGTTGACACACCTCCCGCTTCACTTGACGCTCATGGGATATAATCTACACGATTTTAGCGGTAGCGAAGGGTCGTTTGCAGACGACGTCCTGGAGCACATAGCGATCGGAGGCGAGTTCATCCTCGGGCCCGCTTTCCGACTGCGGGTTGGATACAATCACCGCCGCCATCAGGATCTGAAGACCGACTCCCGCCTCGATCTGGCAGGTATCGGGCTCGGGTTTGGCCTGAACGTCAATCGATTCGGCTTTGATTATGCGTATAATGACTGGTCGTCACTCGGCGGCATTCATCATTTAACCGTACAGACCCGGATATAAGGTGATCACTCACTACACAGTGCGCGTACACCACGGGTACTTGAGTAAAACGAATGATGTTTAACGATGTCAGAATCGAGCAGCCTTACACCCGGTAAGTCGCTCGAGTCCGATCTGCGCTTGATCAGGGAGGCAAAGAGGCTTACTCGCGAAGACGTTTTCAATCGGGTCCACATTCGACCGGAAGTGTTGACCCAGGTCGAGGAGTACGGTTTCTCGGCAACCCCGACACTGAGCTCAGACATTCATCGGCGCTCCTTTGTAAAACATTATGCCGACGCGATCGGGATCGACGCGACGAAAGCTCTGGAGGCGCTGAATAAGAGCCTCGAAGGACAGTATGACGGTTCTCTTGCCAGAGACTATTTAAGTGCAGACGGGCAGGTCAAGCCGACTCCGGCCGTAAAGGAACCCAAAGGAGATGTGCGTGCTCCCGAGCCCCCGAAGATAGTCGGTGAGCCGGACGATGGAGGCGTTGACGTCGAAGAGGCCGTCTCGGAGGCAAAGCCCAAAGCCGATTTCCCGCCGGAAGAAGAGGCCCTGGCGGCGACGCGATCTGACTTACCCACTTCGTCGGCTGACGACGAAGAAGTCACCCGCGTGACGGTCGTCTCTTCCAGCCAGCTAATCGACGACATACCCGAGATCGCACCCGCTCAACCGACCTCCGACATTCCGTGGCCGATTGCCAAGCGCCGCGCAGAAGAGGTCCAGGACGAAGACACTGAGGATGCCCCGGCTGAACCGGGCGACGCCGGAGAGGAAGCTGGAGCACCCGGAGTCGATGAAGCAGATATCTTGGAACCTGAAATCGAAATGACCGTGGCCGAACCGACCGTCGAGCCGGCAGAGGGCGTGGCGGATTCGACCGAGGAGGAGCCTGAGGAACCGGAACTGACCG